>NZ_AUEX01000004.1:0-242790 GCF_000426205.1 Acidovorax sp. JHL-9 | reverse complement strand
CCACTCCTTCCCATCCCGAACAGGACAGTGAAACGACTTTGCGCCGATGATAGTGCGGGTTCCCGTGTGAAAGTAGGTCATCGTCAGGCTCTTACAGCCCAGTAACGCCCCACTCAGCATTTGAGTGGGGCGTTTCTGCTTTTTGGCGCCGATATGCATCTCACCGCGAATCAATTCAAGTTTTCTGTGCATGCATGCATGCCCGGTCCGGCAAAGGGGCCGCGGCCAGCAGCAAGTTGGCCCTGTATTTGATGAGCGTGGTGCGGCAAAACTAGCTCCTGCCCGCCTCGCTTCCCCCCGCAAACACCTTCAGTTCTCCCGAGCCGAACGCCTTCCATTCCTCATTGACCGTCAACGGCTCCGTCGCCAACAGTTGCACCTTGTCGGATGGCGTGGTGAGGGGGGCAAAATCAATACAGAGATCTTCATCCGATAGCTGCGCAATGGCAAAAGGATGCCGCCTCTGCAGGTGATAAAGGTGGGTGGAGGCGTGGGCCCAGAGGGCTTCGCCATTGGACAGCAGAAAATTGAAGGTACCGTGCGCGGCAATTTGTGGTGTCAGCTCCCGCAGCGTGCGGGTGAGCTCGTCAATGCTGGGCATGCCCGCATGCGATTTGGCAAGTTCTTGCAGCAGCCAGCAAAACGCATGCTCGCTGTCGGTGTTGCCCACCGGGTGAAAATGCGCGTGCAGGCGCGGACGAAACTCCTTCAGATCACCGTTGTGCGCAAAAACCCAATAGCGTCCCCACAGTTCGCGCACAAAAGGATGGCAGTTCTGGAGGCTGACAGGCCCCTGTGTGGCCTTGCGGATATGGGCAATGACGTTGAGGCTCTTGATGGGATAGTGCCGGATGAGCTCGGCAATGGGTGAGTCGGCCGCGCGCAGATGGTCCACGAAATGGCGCAGGCCCCGGTCTTCGAAGAACGCAATACCCCACCCATCGGCGTGATCGGCGGTATTGCCGCCACGTTGCGCAAACCCCCGAAAGCTGAAGGTGATGTCCGTGGGGGTATTGCTGTTCATTCCAAGCAGCTGGCACATGAAAGGCTCCGGTGATGATGTGGAGGCGTACGGTCAGGGCTGCTGCGCAGCGGTGGCCTGGCCTGGCGCACCGCGCAATTGCCATGCCGCAATAAGCGCCAGCACGCAGAGTCCTGCCAGCATCATGAAGGTTTCGCCGAATGCCGCGATGCGTGCGGGGCTCGTGGCTGCGGTCGTCAATGAGTCACCATGCACGCCCAGGCGCCATTCCAGCACGATTCCGCAAAGACCCACTCCTGCAGCTCCCCCCAGCATGCGCACGAAGCCGATGATGCTCGATCCCTGGGAAATGAGCGCCTTGTCCAGTGGCCGCATGGCGCCCAGATTGAGCGAGGGCAGGATGAAGCCCAGCCCGATGCGGCCCAGCACGGCAAACAGCACCAGCGTCCACAGCGCAGACTGCAGACCTACCAGCTTCATCAGCACAAAGGAAAGGCCCAGCAGCGCCAGCCCGGTGCCGACCAGCCAGTGGGTGGGTGCCCTGTCGGCCAGCCGGCCGATCAGAGGAATGGTGACCGCCAGCACAAGGCCGGAGGGCAGCATGATGGTGCCCACATGCGAGGCAGAAAGCTGCAACCCCAGTTGCATGAAAACCGGTAGCAGATACGTGGAGCCAAAGAGCGCAGTGCCGTAGATGAAGGCCACCACACTGCCCATGGCGAACTGCCGGTATTCAAAGACCCTCAGGTCCATCAGGGGCTTGTGGCCGCGCCGCGCAATGCGGCGTTGCCACCACAGGAACAGCACCACGAACAGCATGGCCGAGCCCAGCAACAGGGTCGCCTGGGCGTAAGGCCCGCTGTGCAATGCCACCAGGCCATTGAGCAGGCACAGCGTGCCCAGGGTACCCAGCGCCAGCCCGCGCCAGTCCAGTGGCTCGCCGCTGCGGTTCGCAGGCATTCCGCCAGGGGCGGTGGTGGGCACGAATTTGTAGGCCAGTGCGATGGATGCCAGGCAAAACGGCACGACCATGAAAAAAATCGAGCGCCAGCCAAACCAGTCCACCAGCAGGCCTCCCAGGCTGGGTCCGATGGCGGGCGCCAGTACGACCCCCATGCCGAAAATGCCGCTGGCACGCCCCTGTTCATGGGGTTGAAAGGCATACAGGATGATCACTGCGGGAATCGGCTGCACCACCCCAGCGGCCAGCCCCTCGGCCACGCGGGCGGCGAGCACCAGTCCGAAATGCCCGGCGATCCCGCCGCCAACGCCCCCTGCGAGCAGCAGCACCATGGCGCCTACATAGGTGGCCCGGTAACCATACCGTGACAGCAGCCACGGTGTGGTGAGCATCGACACTGTGGTGGCCACCATGAAGCCCGACGTGACCCATTGGGCGCGTTCCTGGCCGAGCGCGAAATAGTGGCTCATGTCCGGAATCGCCACATTGACGATGGTGGACGACATGATGGACGCCATGGTCCCCACCATCACCGAAAGCAGCACCAGCCAGCGGTACCGCTCGCCATGGCGCTCGCGCAGCATGGAGGGCGAGCCGCAGGGCTGTGTCATGGTGCGGCGCTCAGGAGCGTTCGGTCCAGAGCGTGCCGCCGGTGGCCCAGTTTTCGCGCTTGACGTCGGTGATGAGGATGTCCACCGATTCGGGCGAGCCGCCTAGAACTTCAACGGACACGCGGGTGATCTCCTCCACCAGCTTGCGCTTCTGTTCGACCGTGCGGCCTTCCATCATTTCGACGTGGTACGTGGGCATGGTGTATATGCTTTCTTCAGAAAAGGGTTGGTGAGAAGCCCAAATCATATCGATTGGGGAGCAGGTGCCTGGGGCATTTCCGTGCTGCCGACCGGCGCTCGCGCGCACTGCGGGCAGATGCAGGTGAGGCCCCGTTGTTCCACGGGCAGGCACGCCAGCGCTGCGGGCGACACCGGGGTGTGCATGCACCAACAGTCCTGGGCAGGCAGGCCGGCCGCCACTGCGCACTGGTTGGGCTGGCCGCACAGAGAGCAAACTGATGGGCTGGGAGGCGCGAGGGCGTCATCATCGTGGGACATGGCCTGTGCAGTGTAGGTGCTGGCTGCGCCCTGTGGGGGGTGCATGCCGAGTGCCCGAGGTCGGCGGATGGGCGCACCAAAGAGACCTGGCTCCTGGTGCTCGGCGGATGTCCGGTTCGCACGGCTGCCTCCTGGTGTGCAGCTGGCTAGAATGGAACGCACTTGCAAGGGTAAAAAATACAATGTCCACCATTGCTGCCAAAGTCCAGTCCCAGATCTCCGAACTGATCATCAGCGGTCAGTTCAAGCCCGGCACCCGCCTTGATGAGCGCTTGTTGGCCGAGCGTTTCAAGGTATCGCGCACTCCCGTGCGGGAAGCGTTGCGCCAATTGGCGTCGCGAGGGCTCACCCAGCTCCTGCCCATGCGCGGCGTGGTCGTCATGGAAATCAGCGTGAAGGAACTGGCAGAGATCCTGCACGCAGACTGCGAACTCGAGGCCATGTGCGCGCGGCTCGCCGCAGAGTCCATGACCACCATGGAGAAGACCGAGCTGCGCTACATCCACGAGCGCTCCAATGAATACGTGGCCAAGGGCGACCTCGACAAGTACCTGGAGGCCAACCGCGAACTGCATCGCCTGATCCTCGAAGGCGCGCACAACGCGGTGATCAGCAGCATGGTGGGGGAGATCCGTGATCGTTTGAGCCCTTACCGCCAATACCATCCGGCCGAGACGGACCGCCTGGTGACATCGCACGATGCCCACAAGGAGATCGTCGAAGCCATCGCCGAGGGCAATGGCGAGAAGGCATACCTCGCCATGCGCGCCCACAACGCGCACCTGGGCAACGCAGCACTGCGGGCACTGCGCCAGGCGAAGGAAGCCGAAAACGCCGTGGGCATGGAGCCTGCGCCTGCGGCACCGACGGCAGGCAGGCGTGGCCGTCCGAAAGCGGCGCCCGCGGCGAAGGCCGGCGCCACCCCCCCTGCGCGCAAGATCAAGAAGTCTGAAAAATAGAGTGCCAATAAATCATTTGGTATACCAAATGATGAAGTTCACATAGAATCACGGCAGCTTCTCCAGAAGGTGCCGTGCTGGACTGCACGCTTTCCGTCCCTGTTTCGCCGGGTGGGGCGGCCCGGCCCTTGGCCGTCGGCCGCCAGAGTGTCTTCCACCATCCTCCTGCTGCCGCCAGCGACGTCTGGGTTGCGCAGGAGCCGGGGCCTGGCGGAGTTGCTGGCATGTTTCAACTTCGGCAAGGATGTGGGTGATGCTCGACAAGGCAGGCATGGATGCGCTCTTTAGTGGAGCGCGTTCGCACAACGGATTCCTGGACTGGCCAGTGCCCGAGGCACTGCTGCGCGAGCTGTACGATCTGTTGAAGTGGGGGCCGACCAGCGCCAACTGCTCGCCCCAACGCATCCTCTTTCTGGCCAGCCCCGAAGCCAAGGCACGCCTGCTGCCGGCCCTCAGTCCAGGCAATGTGGCCAAGACCGAGTCGGCGCCCGTAACCTGCATCCTGGGCTATGACCGGCGCTTTTACGAGCATGCCGAGGCCTTGTTTCCACACAACCCCGGGCTGTACGACAGCTTTACCCGCGACGAAGGACACGCCGAGACCACGGCCTTTCGCAATGCCACGCTGCAGGCCGGTTACTTCCTGCTGGCCGCCCGGGCCCTCGGGCTCGATTGCGGCCCCATGTCCGGGTTCGACGAAGCCCTGGTCAACGAGACCTTCTTCCCGGACGGCCGGTGCCGTGTCAACTTCCTGTGCAACCTCGGTCAGGGCGATCCCGCCAGACTCTTCGGCCGGCTGCCGCGGTTGGCTTTCGAGCAAGCCTGCTCGGTGCTATAGGCACGGATGGTGGTCGCACGCCGCCTGCCGTTCAAAGTGCGGGATACCTCTCGTTGAAGTTTTGTACTTCATTGTGTATTCTTGGTATACCAAATAAAACGAAAGGATGACAACAATGCACCGAGTGCTCGCAGGACTCGCCCTGGCTTTGTGTGCCGCTACCGGGTTCGCGCAGCCCTGGCCGGCCAAGCCCATCACCATCGTCGTGCCCTTCGGCGCGGGGGGTAACACGGACACCATCGCGCGCCTCACGGCCGGCCACCTCTCCAGGGCGCTGGGCACCGTCGTGGTGGTGGACAACCGGCCGGGCGCATCGGGTCTCATTGCCGCCAAGCAGGTGCTCGGCGCCCCGGCGGACGGCTACACCCTGTTGATGGCCACGGCCACGCAGATGGTCACCGCGCCCTTCGTGAACCCGAACTTCAACTACGACCCGGCCAAGGATTTTGCGCCGGTGGTCAACATCGGCGCCAACGCCTTCGTCATTGCCACCAAGTCCGCGCTGCCGGTGAAGAGCCTGGGGGAATTGGTGGCCCTGGCCAAACAGCAGCCTGGCAAGCTCAGCTATGGCAGCGGAGGGACGGCTGCCCTCACCCACCTGTCGGCCTACATCTTTACCAAGCGGGCGGAGATCGACATGGTGCATATCCCCTACCGTGGGGCGGCGCCTGCCATGACGGACCTGCTGGGCGGTGTGATCGACATGTATTCGGCCAGTCCGTCCGAGGTTATTTCCCAGGCGAGCGGGGGAAGGATCCGCCTTTTGGCGATCTCCAGCGCCACGCGCTCGAAGGAACTGCCGAATGTGCCGACCATCGCCGAGACCTTTCCCGGGCATGAAGTCACCACCTGGAACGGCCTCGTAGCGCGCTCGGGAACACCGCCCGAGGTGCTGGACCGCATCGCCGCGGAGGTGGTCCGCATGAAGGACGACCCGGTGGTGCTGCAAAAGCTCGAGGAAGCTGGCGTGGTGCCTCTGTTCACGGCGCGAGCTGCATTTGGCGCGCAGATCCAGCGCGAGCTGGTGATGTGGGGCAAGGTGCTGAAGAACTCCGGGATCCGCGCCGAGTGAGGCAGCGGTCCGCAACTGCATGAATTTAAGGAAGGAAACTGCAATGAACTGGTTTGGAATTGCCACCTACATGACAAGCGCGGGCAGCACGGTGCCGCGCATGGGCCTGGTGGTCGACAATGCTGTCTACGATGCGCAGGCCGCAGTACAGGCGGCCGCACCCGGTGCGCAACCGGTGCCTGCCGATCTGGCGGGCTTGCTGGCGGGCTGGGATGCGTCCGCCGCCGCGCTGCAGGCCCTGGATTCGGCCGCTCAGGCCATCCGCCAGGGGCGCATCCAGCCACTGCGGCAGGAAGCTGCGCTGGCCGTGCCCTATGCGCCTGCGCGCATTTTCGCGACGGCATCCAACTACTACGAGCATGCCGCGGAGATGGGCACCCAGCTGGCCGCGCGCAGCGAGAGCTCGCCCTACATCTTCATGAAGGCCGAAACCAGCGTGACGCCCACGAAGACCGCCGTCGTCATGCCCGCGAGCACGATGAAGCTGGACTGGGAGGTGGAGCTTGCGGTGGTGATCGGCCGTGGTGGCCGCCACATTGCGGAGAAGGACGCGTATGCGCACATCGCCGGCTACACGGTGATCAACGACATCAGTGCCCGAGACCTCACGCGCCGCTCGGACTACCCCTTCTCGCACGACTGGTTCCGCGGCAAGAGCTTCGACACCTTCGCACCCCTGGGGCCGTGGTTCGTGCCGCGCGACTGCGTGGGGGACCCGATGGACCTGCGCATGCAGCTCACGGTCAACGGCGAGAGCATGCAGGACGCGAGCACCAAGGGCATGATCTTCAACATTGCCGAACAGATCGCCTACCTGTCGAGCATCCTCACGCTCAAGCCGGGTGATCTGATCGCCACGGGAACACCCACGGGCGTGGGCATGGGGCGCGGCCTGTTCCTCAAGCCGGGCGACGTGATGGTGGCCTCGATCGAGCAGATCGGCGCCATCGAGAACCAAGTCGTCGCGGCTCCCTGAAAGGGCGCGTCCCCTGGGGCGCTTCACGTCTTCCCCTCCCTCGCGTTGCGGCGCAATGCGGGAGGGAGGGGGCGTCGGGATCAAGATTCACACGCAACGGAGTTCGCCATGGAAAAACTCAAACCCCGCCGCCTCGGGCACCTCGTGCTCATGGTGCGAGATATCCAGAAATCAGTGCAGTTCTATACCGAGGTGCTGGGCCTCGAGGTATCGGACTGGATCGGCGAGAACATGGTTTTCCTGCGCGCAGGGGAAGACCACCATGACCTCGCGCTCGCGCAGCTGTCTGCCGACTCGCCGGACCTGAACGACCTGCCGCGCTACTCGCGGCCGGGCCTGGAGCATTTCTCCTACCTCATCGACAGCCTGGAGGAAATGGAGCGCTCGGTCCGGGTGCTGCAGGCCCACGGCATCGAGATCGTGCGCGGCATCGGTCGCCACGGCCCCGGCAACAACCTCTTCCTGGTGTTCAAGGACCCCGACGGCAACAATGTCGAGGTCTATTGCGACATGACGCAGATCCCGCAGGACGGAACGCACCAGGCCGAGGTCTGGGAGCGCAACCTGGAGAGCTTCGACCAGTACCGGCTCGAACGCTTCGTCGTCCCCCCGCCACCGCACCTGGTGGCGTCCAAGACCGGGGGGGACAAGGGCTCCTGAGCGGCCTGGTTCTCGACACGACAAAGAGGCGGCGCTCCCTGAGGGGGCGCCGCCTCTTGCTTTACAGATGGTCTCAGCGCGGAGCGATGGCCGTCGCCGGCACACGGCCCGCGAAGCAGTCCGCCAGGCTGGCAAGCAGCACCGTGGTCTGTGCCGCCTGGGATGCCGGCGAGCGGCCTGCCATGTGCGGCGTGAGGAGCACATTGTCGAGCGCGCGCAGCGCCGCAGGCACCTCGGGCTCGTACTCGAACACATCCAGGCCCGCGCCGGCAATGTCGCCGCGGCGCAGTGCCTGCACCAGGGCTTCGCTATCCACCACCGAGCCCCGTGCCACGTTCACGAAGAAGCCCTCCGGGCCGAGGGCGGCCAGCACCGGGCCATCCACGATGTGGTGGGTGGCAGGGCCTCCTGGGCAGGCGGCCACCAGGTAGTCGCTCGCTCGCGCGAGCGCGACCGGGCTGGGCTCGTGGGCGTAGGGCAGGTCCTTGCGCGGGCTGCGTGTGCAGTAGTGCACCTGCATGCCGAAGCCCACGGCGCGCCGGGCGATGGCCTGGCCGATGCGGCCCATGCCCAGGATGCCGAGCGTGGCGCCGTTGAGCGTCGGGCGCGCCGCCCGCAGGCCGTGCCAGCCGCCCGCGCGCACGGCCGCGGTGAGCGTGCCGTAGCCGCGGCTGAGCGCGAGCAGAAAACCCAGCGCATGGTCCGCCACCGTCTCATCGTTGGCTCCGGGCGCATTGGCCACCACGATGCCACGCTGTGCGGCCACACCCAGGTCCACGGCCTCATGGCCGGCGCCGAAGGCGCAGACGATGCGCAGCGCTGGCATCCGCTCCATCTGCGCTGCGGACAGGCCCGTGGTGCCGTTCGTCACCACCGCCGCGATGTCTTCCCAGGGCACGGATGCGGTGCTCGTACCTTCGTGCACGGTGTAGGTGCCGGCCAGGGCCGCCCGCGTTGCCGCAGGCAGCGGGATCAGCGCCAGGATGTGGGGTCGCTGCACGGTGCGCTCCACTCAGTCGGCGGCGGCGGCGGGCGCCACCTCTTTGACCGCGCCCTTCCAGCCCGACTCGGTGATGTCGAACACGATCCCGTCGGGCGTGCGGTACTTCACTTCGTAGAACACGTTGGGGTCGCTCTCCTTGCGGCCCGTGAGGTAGGTGCCGCCGGCAGCGACCACGCGCTTTTCGGCCTCTTCGAGGTTGTCCACCCACATGCCGAAGTGGATCACGCCGCGCACGTCCTTGAGCTTCTCGTAGCCGGGCACCGCCTCGTCCTTGAAGTTCAGCAAGGCCACGTTCATCACGCCATCGGTCATGTACCAGCCGCGCATGGCGCGGCCGGCGCGGGTCATGCCGAAGGCCTGCTCGAAGAACTGGGCCGCGGCCTCGGGGTCGCTGACCGACAGGGCGATGTGCCTGAGTTTTTCCATGGTGAATTTCTCCTGTTGTGTATGTCGACAGCGAAAGTATAGTGAATTTAAGTTAAATTGGTATACCAAAACACGAATGTGTATAATTTTCTGCCATGAACAACGCATCGCAGCCTTTCGGATCGCTGAGCGCGGAGGACCAGGCCTTGCTCGATGGCATCGGGCCGCGCTGGGCTGAGGACATCAACCGGCACCGTGACCTGGTGGTGCGCACCTACACGCCCCTGGTGCAGCAGGCCGACAACCGTGGCATCGAGGTGGCCCGCGACCTGCCCTACGGCGCCGCGCCGCGCCAGGTGCTCGACGTGTACGGCCGCAGCGAGTGGGAAGGGGGCGCGCGCGACGTGCTGGTCTTCTTCCATGGCGGGGCCTTCATCCGCGGCAGCAAGAGCGCCAACGGCGCGATCTATGACAACGTGGCCTACTGGTTCGCACGCCAGGGCTGCGTGGCGGTGAATGTGGAATACCGGTTGGCACCGCAGACGGCGTATCCGGGCGGTGCCGCCGACGTGGTGGCTGCGGCCCGCTGGGTGCGCGCGCACATCGCGCGTTTTGGCGGCGATCCGGGGCGTGTCTTCCTCATGGGCCACTCGGCCGGCGGGTCGCATGTGGCCAGCGCACTGTTCGACCCGCAGGTGGCAGACCGCCTCACACCGGCCGAGATCGCGGGCGCCATGCTCGTGAGCGCGCGGCTGCGTGCCGATGTGCTGCCGGACAACCCCAATGCGGATGGCGTGCGTGCCTATTTTGGCGACGACACCGGTCTGTATGAACAGCGCTCGCCCGCCAGCCATGCGGGCCAGAGCAATGTGCCCCTGTTCATTGCCGTGGCGCAGTACGAGAACCCCCACCTCGACCGCTATGGCCAGGAGTTTTACGCCCGGGCCCTGGCCAGCGGGCGTAGCGCGCCCACGCGCTTTGCCGCCCTGCCGCGGCACAACCACACCTCCATCGTCGCCCACTTCAACAGTGGCGAAGAAACCCTGGGCCCGCAACTGCTCGGCTTCATGCGCGAAACGCGCTGACCCACCCCCTGCTTTTCCACTCCATGCACACCGACACCATGCAAATTCCCCGCCCCCTCAAGGTCCTCGCTCCGGCACTCACGCCCTTCCATGCCGACCTGTCCGTCAACCGGCCGGCGTTCATCGCGTTCTGCCGCTGGCTCGTGGCGCAGGGCGCCGGGTTGGCCGTGTTCGGCACCAACAGCGAGGCCAACTCGCTCAGCCTTGCCGAAAAAATGGAGTTGCTCGAAGCGCTGGTGGAGGCTGGCATCCCTGCCAGTGCCATGGTGCCCGGCACCGGCCTGTGCTCCGTGCCCGAGACCGTCGCCCTGACCCGCCGCGCCGTCGAGCTGGGCTGTGCCGGTGCGCTGGTCCTGCCGCCCTTCTATTTCAAGCCCGCGGCCGAGGAGGGCCTGTTCGCCCACTACGCGCAGTTGATCGACGCCGTGGGCTCCGAGCGCCTGAAGCTCTACCTGTACCACATCCCCCAGTTCACGGGCGTGCCCATCACCTGCGCGCTGATCGAGCGGCTGCTCAAGGCCTACCCCGGCACCGTGGTCGGCATCAAGGACAGTTCGGGCGACTGGGCCAACACCGAGCGCGTGCTGCGTGAATTCCCGGGCTTCGAGGTCTTCCCCGCGTCGGAGGCGCTGCTTGAAAAGGCCTTGCCGCTGGGGGCGGCAGGCTGCATCTCGGCCACTGCCAATGTGCAGCCGGGCGCCATCGCGCAGGCCCTGCAGGCCTGGGGCACCCCCGCGTTCGAGGCCCTGCAGGCGCAGCTCAAGGTGGTGCGCAGCCTGTTCCAGGCCCACCCGATGATCCCCGCGCTCAAGGACGTGGTGGCCCGGGAGTTCGGCGACGACGCCTGGCGCCATGTGCGCCCACCGTTCGTGCCGGCCGACGCGGCCTGGGCCGAGGGCCTGTACGGGCAACTCGCCCAGGCCGGCTTTCGCATGGAGCACGCATGACGGCCAGCGTCCTGCCGCGACCCCTGGGCGCCTATGCGCGCTGGCGGCGTGCCGGTGACTTGGTGTTCGTAGCCGGCGTCAGCGCCCGCCTGCCCGGCGGCGAGATCGATGGTGTCCTGCGCGATGGCGCAGAGGTGCGTTACGACGTCGCCGCACAGACCCGCCGCGTGCTGCTGACGATCAATGCGCTGGTGCAGGAAGCGGGTGGCGCAGGCCTGGCCGACTGCGTGGACATGCAGGCCTTCCTGGTGCATGCCGAGGACTTCGCCACCTTCAACGCCACCTATGGGGAGTTCTTTCCCGGCGAAGCCCCCACCCGCACCACCGTGGTCGTGCGCGCCCTGCCTCACCCCGACATGGTGGTCGAGATCAAGGCCGTGGCCTGTGTGCCAGTAGCCAGTAGCCAGTAGCCAGTAGCCAGTAGCCGCCCACGGTGTATGCAACTGGCGCGGCCCAAGCCAGCGCCCCCGTGCAAGGGCCGCCCCGCCGCACCGGGGGCGTCCCCCTCCCGACTCGCGCAGCGAGTCGAGAGAGGGGAAGGCGCGAAGCGCCTCAGGGGGGGCTTCCTGTCATGCCGGAAGCGGCATCCCCTGCAAGGCCTTCACCTCCTGCAGGGAAAAGCTGGTGCGTACATGCTTGACGCCGGGCAGGCGCCGCAGCTTGTGCTGCATCAGCGCCGAGTAGGCATCCAGGTCCTGCGCGACGATCACCAGCACAAAGTCCTCGGGGCCCGAGACACCGTGGCACATCACCACCTCGGGGATGTCGCGCACCGTGGCCTCGAACGCCAGAGACAGCGCCTCGTCCTGGCTGTCGATGGTGATGGTGGCAAAGGCCATCACGCCCCAGCCCAGAGCGCGCCGGTCCAGCCTGGCGCTGTAGCCGCTGATCAGCCCCATGTCTTCCAGCCGCTTCACGCGCCGCCAGCAGGGCGACTGGGAGAGGTGGACGCGTTCGGCCAACTCAGAGGAGGTGAGGCGTGCATCGCCCTGCAGGGCGTTGAGCAGCAGTCGGTCGGTGGCGTCGAGGTCAATGGGCATGGTGTTTCCTGAAAGTGCGGATGGCGGGAATGTCTAGACCTGCCTCCCCTGAAACGGGGGCGAAATTGCAAAGAAATTTCGGCTGTCACGGCATAGACTAGGTTTTATGAATACAAAAAACAATTCTGGTATTCCAGATAAAGGCGTTTATGTCCTGAGTTCCCCACCCGTCTCCTGGGAGGACTGTCTGGTCCGTGACGCCACCGATCCTCTGGCACCCGTGCGCCAGCAGTTTCAGCTGCCCGAGGGCGTTATCTACCTGGATGGAAACTCCCTGGGAGCGATGCCGCGCGCAGTGTCGGCGCGCATGCAAAAGGCCATCGAACAAGAGTGGGCTACCGGGCTGATTCGCTCCTGGAACGATGCCGACTGGTACCCGGCACCCCAGCGTGTGGGCGCACGCATCGCCAGGCTCGTGGGGGCCGAGGAAAACGAGGTCATCGTGGCCGACTCCACGTCGGTCAACCTGTTCAAGCTGCTGGTGGCGGCGCTGCGCATGCGGCCCGGGCGCAGCCTGATGCTGGGCGAGCGCGGCAACTTCCCCACCGATGCCTACGTGGCCCAGGGCGTGGCGGAAATCACGGGCACGCAGTTCCGCGCTGTAGAGTCCAGCGAAGTGTTGGCCGCGCTGAACGAGGACGTGGCCGTCCTTGCGCTCACGCACGTTAACTACAAGAGCGGCCAGGCCTACGACATGGCGGCCATCACGCGGCGCGCGCACGAGGTCGGTGCGTTGGTCGTCTGGGACCTGGCGCACACGGCCGGCGCCATGCCCTGCGTGCTCAATGCCTGCGAAGTCGATTTCGCCGTGGGCTGCGGCTACAAGTACCTCAACGGTGGTCCCGGTGCGCCATCGTTCGCCTTCGTGGCCAAGCGCCACCAGCAGGGCCTGCGCCAACCGCTGACTGGTTGGCATGGGCATGCGCGGCCATTTGAATTCACGCACGGCTACGAGCCCGCGCCCGGCATCGACCGCATGCTCGTAGGCACTGCGCCGCAGCTGGGCCTGATCGCGCTGGAGGCGGCGCTCACCGCGTTTGACGGCGTGGGCCTGCAGGCGCTGCGCGCCAAGAGCGTGGCGCTGACCGAGCTGTTCATCACGTTGGTGGACCAGGAGCTGGCCGCGTACGGCTTCGGCCTGGCCACGCCGCGCGACGCCGCCTTGCGCGGCAGCCAGGTGTCTCTCACACATGAACACGGCTACGCCATCGTGCAGGCATTGATCGCGCGCGGCGTGATCGGCGACTTCCGCGCGCCCGACATCCTGCGCTTCGGCTTTGCCGCGCTGTACATCAGCCACGCCGACGTGTGGGAGGCCGTCGCCACCCTCAAGCAAGTGATGGCCGAGGACGCCTGGCGCACTCCCGAATTCATGGCCCGCAAGGCCGTGACCTGAATCCCCTAGTCACCACCCCACCAACCAAACGAGGAGACCCCGTGAGAATTCAAACAACCCTTCGCGTGTCGGCTGCCATCGCGGCGCTGGCCGTGGCCCCGGCGTGGGCGCAAGTCACACTGTCGGGCTTTGTCGACCTGAATCTGGAGTCGATCAAGACCGGCGGTGACCGCACCACGCGCGTGAGCTCGGCCGGCCTGAACACCAGCCGCCTGCAGTTCCGCGCCGACGAAGACCTGGGCGGCGGCCTGCGTGCGCGCGCCGTGCACGAGATGACCTTTGCCGCCGACACTGGCGCGCAGGGCAACCCGCGCGAGACCTATGTGCAGCTCGCCAGCCCCTCGTGGGGCGACGTGAGCCTGGGCCGCCTGAACCTGAGCTCCTACTGGATGTACGGCTACGCCGATCCGAGCTTCAGCGCCGACTACAGCATGTTGAGCAACGTCATGGTGTTCTACGCGCCCTGGCGCGAGAGCAATGCCATTGCCTACAACTCGCCGCGCGTGGGCGGCTTCCAGTTCAAGGGCACCGTCACCGCCGGCAAGGAAGACAGCACGCGCAACGGCCGCGTCACCAGCTTCGGCGTGGACTACCGCGACGGCCCGCTGTACGTCGGCCTGGCCAGTGACCGCAAGTACCAGGTCAACATCCGCAAGGCGGGGCAGATGGAGTCGTCCACCGACAACTACCTCTCGGCCGTGTACCGCCTGGGCGCGCACGACCTCACGGCCGTGGTGCACAACTACTCGGGCTACTACGCCTACCCGCCTTATGTGGACTTCCATGCCAAGGGCAACTCAGTGGCGTTGGGCGCGCGCATCAATCTGAGCGACGCCAACCGCATTCACGTGACAGTGGTGCGCCGCAACGATAAGAAGAATGATGCGTTGGCCGACGCCACAGGCCTGCTCGTGGGCTACATGCACAACATGTCCAAGCGCACCACGCTGTACGCCAACTACGGCATGGTCCACCACAAGCAGAAGACGTCCGTGCGCTACCCCATCTCGTGGAGCGCTGCTTCGCCGCTGTCTGCAGAGAACCCGCGGGGCGTGCAGTTCGGCATCCGCCACGCGTTCTGAGCCCTTCGTTCGACCCCTCCAATCTGCTGACATACACCATGCACGCCCAACTCACCAAAGTTCTGTTCGCCGCGCTGCTGGCCTGCACCGCTCACGCGCAGACCATCGTCGCGCCGCCCGCGGGCACGCCGCGCATTCCCGTCAAGGAAGACCTCTCCGAACCCGTGCGCACGCCGGCCGAGCCGCCGCACGTGAGCGAACCGCAGTACGGCCTGGACCCTGCCACAGGCAAATTCAAGCACCCGGCCGAAGTGCCCGCCATTCCCGGCACGCGCCCGTTCAAGGGCAGCCTGGACTACCTGGACCAGAACGCCTACCTGCACAACACCAAGGTCGAGGCCTACCATGCCGACATGTTTATCAGTCCCTACCACTCGTGGCAGAGCACGATGGACCTGAACGGGCGGCGCTACATGGTCCAGCACGAGAAGAACATTTACAAGGTGTTCGACATCACCGACCCGCGCGCAGTGAAGCTCGTCGCGAGCAAGGACTGGGGCTGGAGCAACGCTTTCGGTCCGCTCACCATCCAGTTCAACCAGAAGCTGAATAAGCACGTGGCCGTGCAGTGCTACGAGGTCACGCGCTTCGGCATCCTGAAGAACAAGTACCTGCCGGAGGAGCAGGCCAACATCGAGAAGATCCGCAAGCAGCCGATCTACCGGGGCTTCCGTGTCTTCGAGGTGGACAGCCCCGATCCGGCGCAGTGGAAGAAGCTCTCCGAATTGCCACTGGACCCACTGGCCACGGCCGAGCGCCAGCAGGGCTCGGGCTGCGGAGACATCCCGGTGTACTGGGGCGGGCAATACCTGTTCGTCTCCGGCGCACCCGACGACAGCTTTGCCAACCAGGAATATCCCAACTACCTCTACAACCAGGCGCAGATGGCCTTCGACCTGAGCGATCCGCGCAAGCCGAAACGCCTGTCTACCTGGTGGGTGCCCGGCGCGCGCGTCGGCGAGGAAGAGGAATACCGCAAGAACCCGCGCGTGGGCAAGCAGACCGCCTGGATGGGCGCGCGCATGCCGCTGTTCATCCCGCGTGACCCCGAGAAGGGCGGCAAGCTCGGCTACGCCGCGATGGGCGGCATGGGTTTTCACGTGATCGACGTGTCCAACCCCGCGCAGATGAAGCGCCTGGGCAAGCTGGACATGCCCGTGAGCGAGGCCGGCACCGAGGGCGACAACATCGACGTGACCAAGGTCGAGAAGACCGGCATCGTCTACTACAGCGGCTACCCGCTCAACGACGACTGCTACGAGCCCTACAAGGAGATCTACTCCATCGACGTGAAGGACCCGGCCAACCCGAAGATCCTCAACACGCTGCCACGCCCCGTGCCGCCGAAGGGCGCGCCCTTCGTCGACTACTGCCAGCGCCGGGGTAGCTTCGGTCCCAAGCGCACCGGCTACTGGCACCAGCCCGGCACGCCAAGCGACAAGTTCCTGGTTTACGCGTTCTACAACGCCGGTGCGCAGATCTTCGACGTGAGTAACCCGGCCGACCCGAAGATCGCCGGCTACTTCGTGCCCAAGACCGTGGACCCGAAGATGAACCTGAGCTTTGGCGACCAGACGCACGGCGTGTTCATCGAGTGGGACCGCAACCTGATCTGGGTCTTCACCAACCATGGCGCGTATGCGGTTTCGTCACCGCTGCTCGGCGCTCCCAAGTTCGGCCTTTGAAGCAGGAGGAGTATTCATGCAACACCACCAACACCTGATGGGCGTGGCGCTCGCCATGCTGACCACTGGCGCGCTGGCGCAGGACATCGTGCGCATCGGCCACGTCGGCCCCACCAGCGGCCCCATTGCCCACCTGGGCAAGGACAACGAGCTCGGCGCGCGCATGGCCATCGATGAACTCAACGCCAAGGGCGTTGTCATCGGCGGCAAGAAGGTCAAGCTCGAGCTGCTGGCCGAAGACGACGCGGGCGATCCGCGCCAAGGCACGGCCGCGGCGCAGAAGCTCGTGGACTCCAAGGTGCACGGCGTGGTCGGCCACCTCAACTCGGGCACGACCATCCCCGCGTCCAAGATCTACAGCGATGCGGGCATCGCGCAGGTCTCCCCTTCGGCCACCAATCCCAAGTACACGCGCCAGGGCTACAAGACCACCTTCCGGGTGGTGGCCGATGACGTGCATCTGGGCGGAACGCTGGGCAAATACGCGGTGAATGTGCTCAAGGGCAAGAGCATTGCTGTCATCGACGACCGCACGGCCTACGGCCAGGGCGTGGCCGCCGAGTTCGAGAAGGGCGCCAAGAGCGTGGGCGGCGCCATCGTGGGCCATGAGTTCACCACCGACAAGGCAGCGGACTTCATGGCCATCCTCACCAGCCTCAAGGCGAAGAAGCCCGACGTGATCTTCTTCGGCGGCATGGATTCGGTGGCCGGCCCCATGCTGCGGCAGATGAAGCAGTTGGGCATCCAGGCCCGGTTCGTCGGGGGCGATGGCGTCTGCACGGCCGAGCTGCCCAAGCTCGCCGCGGGCGACCTGGCCGACGGCCAAGTGGTCTGCGCCGAGGCCGGCGGTGTGGAGGGTACGCAGAAGAAAGGCATGGATGACTTCCGCGCCCGCTTCAAGGCGACCACCGGCAACGAGGTGCAGGTCTACGCCCCGTACTCGTACGACGCGGTCGGCGTGATCATGGCCGCCATGGTCAAGGCCGGCTCCTACGAGCCCGCCAAGTACCTGCCGGTGCTGGCGCAGACCAAGGGCTACCAGGGCGTGACGGGCAGCATCAGCTTCGACGCCAAGGGGGATCTGCAGGGCGGTGCGCTGACCCTGTACACCTACAAGGCCGGTCAGCGCGAGGCCATCGGCGTGGTGCGCTGAAGGAGGGCGGCCGGGGCGGGATTCCCTGGCCGCCGGGAGCAACCAAGGTTTGCCTCCATGCAGAGCGGCATGGGGGCATTTTTTTAGCGGTTCCTGGCGGGTTCATTGGGGAAGGGCGTGGATCCTCCATTGCTCACGATTGGTATTTTTGGTATACCTAAACATATTTATGTATCCATTGATTCAAAATCACCAACCACGAGGATCTGTATGAACTCTTCCATGCACCGGGCGCTGGCGTTGGCTGGCTGCGCCATCTTTCCGCTTGCCACCTCGGCCCAGTCCGCGGACACCTCCCGGGTCAGCCTCTATGGCTTTCTCAAGGTCGATGTCGAGCAGGTGCGCGCATCGGGCACCCCGGGGGCTGTGGCCCTGCGCGCCAACCGCCTGTCCAACAACCTCTCGGTGCTGGGCTTCCGGACCCGGGAGGACCTGGGTGGCGGCATGGCCGCCTGGGCCCAGTTCGAGGGCAATGTCCGCGTGGACACTGGCGACGGGCCGTTCAACGGGCGCAACACGGCGGTGGGCCTGTCCACCCCGGCTGGCGAGCTGGTGCTGGGGCAGTGGGAGGCGCCGCTGCGCTTCACCTCGGTGTATGCCATCGACCCCTTCACGGCCGGCATATTCGCCTCCAACTCCATCATGGGCAACGGCTTCGCGACGGGGGCCAACGGCCAGTCCCCTGCCTCGTTCGACCGGCGCCAGCCCAATCTGCTGCAGTACTGGTCGCCTGCGATGGGGGCCTGGTCGCTGCGGCTGGCCTATGCCATGCCGGAGGAAAAGACCGACCAGTCCTCCCCCGACATGTTCAGCGGCCTGCTGAGCTACCGCGACGGCCCGCTCTATGCGGCCTGGGGCTACGAACTGCACCGCGCCTACTTCGGCGCGCACAGCCGCGACGATGCCCACCGTCTGGCGCTGGCCTACAGCTTCGGGCGGACCCGGCTGCGTGGCAGTTGGGAGCAGTTGCGCTACGAGCCCGCACCCGGCCAGTCCCTGCGGCGCAGTGCATGGCAGGTTGCCGTGACGCACCAGCTCGACGACTGGCAGGAACTGGCGCTGTCCTACGTCCAGGCCCAGGCGGCGCGCGGCAATGCCACCAGCGCAGTAGGCGGCATCGGCATCCCGGGCACGGACTCGGGGGCCCGCCAGATCTCGCTGGGCTATACCTACCGCCTGTCCAAGCGCACGGACCTGTGGGCGGCCTACACGCGCATTGCCAATGGCGCCACGGCGGCCTACAACCTGTCGGCCAATGGCATCAACGGTCTCAAGCCAGGGCAGGATCCTTCGGGCATGGGTATCGGCATCACCCACCGCTTCTGAGCAGCGGCCAGAAAAAACGGCACCCGAAGGTGCCGTTTTTTTCTGGCGCTGGTCGGGGCTCAGGCGGCTGCAGCGGCCTTGAGCTTCAGGCGCCAGGCGTGCAGCAGCGGCTCGGTGTAGCCGCTGGGCTGCTCGATGCCCTTGGTCACCAGCTCCACTGCGGCGCGGTAGGCGTACGAAGTGCCGAAGTTCCCCGCCATGGGGCGGTATAGCGGGTCGCCGGCATTTTGTTGATCGACCACGGCGGCCATGCGGCGGAAGGTTTCCTGCACCTGCGCCTCGGTCACCACGCCATGCAGCAGCCAGTTGGCCATGTGCTGACTGCTGATGCGCAGCGTGGCGCGGTCTTCCATCAGGCCCACGTTGTGGATGTCGGGCACCTTGGAGCAACCCACGCCCTGGTCCACCCAGCGCACCACGTAGCCCAGGATGCCCTGGGCGTTGTTGTCGAGCTCCTGCTGCTTTTCGGCATCCGACCAGTTCGGGTTGGCGCTCACGGGTACGGTGAGCAGGCCGGTCAGCAGGTTGTCGCGCTCGGCATTGGCGTCGATCTTCTCCAGCGCGATCTGGATGTCGCTCACCTTCACCTGGTGGTAGTGCAGCGCGTGCAGCGTGGCGCCCGTGGGGCTGGGCACCCAGGCGGTGTTGGCGCCGGCCTGGGGGTGGGCGATCTTTTGCTTGAGCATGTCGGCCATCAGGTCGGGCATGGCCCACATGCCCTTGCCGATCTGTGCCTTGCCGCGCAGGCCGCACGACAGGCCGACCAGCACATTGCTGCGTTCGTAGGCGGGCAGCCAGGCGCTGGTTTTCATGTCGCCCTTGCGCACCATGGGGCCGGCGTGCATGGCGGTGTGCATTTCGTCGCCGGTGCGGTCGAGGAAGCCGGTGTTGATGAAGGCCACGCGGCTGCGGGCGGCGGCGATGCAGGCCTTGAGGTTGACGCTGGTGCGGCGCTCCTCGTCCATGATGCCCAGCTTGACGGTGCTGTCAGTCAGTCCCAGCAGCTGCTCCACGCGGCCGAACAGTTCGGCAGCAAAGCCCACTTCGGCCGGGCCATGCATCTTGGGCTTGACGATGTAGACCGAGCCCTTGCGCGAGTTGCGGATACCGTTCTTGCCGTGGCCTTGCAGGTCGTGCAGTGCAATGGCCGTGGTCACCACCGCGTCCATGATGCCTTCGGGAATCTCGCGCTGCTGGCCCTGGGCGTCGGTCCACAGGATGGCCGGGTTGGTCATCAGGTGGCCCACGTTGCGCAGGAACATGAGCGAGCGGCCATGCAGGCGCACTTCGCCCTGGCCGCTGGCGGCCGTGTAGATGCGGTCCGGGTTCAGGCCGCGGGTCACGGTCTTGCCGCCCTTGTCGAACGACTCGGTCAGCGTGGCCTGCAGGATGCCCAGCCAGTTGGCGTAGCCCAGCACCTTGTCGTCGGCATCGACGGCGGCCACCGAGTCTTCGAGGTCGAGGATGGTGGACAGCGCCGCTTCCAGCACCAGGTCGCTCACGCCGGCAGCATCGGTCTGACCGATGGGCGTGGCGCGGTTGATCTGGATATCGAGGTGCAGGCCGTTGTGCTGCAGCAGCACCGACGAGGGCTGGGCTGCGCCGCCCTGGTAGCCGGTGAACTGGGCCGGGTTCTTGAGGCCCGTGGTGCTGCCGTTCTTCAGGGCCACGACCAGCTGGCCACCCTCCACGCGGTAGCCTGTGGCGTCCTTGTGCGAGCCACTGGCCAGCGGCGTGCTCTGGTCGAGCACATTGCGGGCGAACTCGATCACCCTGGCGCCGCGCACCGGGTTGTAGCCCTTGCCCTTTTCGGCGCCGTCGGTTTCGGGGATGGCATCGGTGCCATACAGCGCGTCGTACAGGCTGCCCCAGCGGGCGTTGGCGGCGTTCAGGGCGTAGCGGGCATTGAGGATGGGCACCACCAGCTGGGGGCCGGCCTGGATGGCGAGCTCGTCGTCCACGTTGGTGGTGGTGGCCTGCACGTCGGCGGGCTGGGGCACCAGGTAGCCGATGGTTTCCAGGAACTTGCGGTAGGCCGCCATGTCGGTGATGGGGCCGGGGTGGGCCTTGTGCCAGGTGTCGAGCTCGGTCTGCAGGCGGTCGCGCTCCGCCAGCAGCGCGATGTTGCGCGGGGCCAGGTCGGACACGATGGCGTCAAAGCCTTTCCAGAAGGCGCTGCTCTGCACGCCGGTGCCGGGCAAGACCTTGTCTTCCACGAAGCGGAACAGGGAGGTGGCCACTTGCAGGCCGTGGACAGAGGTGCGTGCGGTCATGGTGCGATGCCTAAGGTAGAGAAGTAAAGGGGGAAACCAGCCATTGGGCCCGCTGGCGCGAACCATGGAGAGACTGTATTGCAATTGTTTGGTGGCATAAAGTCTCTGGATATCTCGAAACCAATGACTTTTTTGCAAAAATAGCGTGACTGCTTCATGCAAAAACAATAGCTATCAAAGCTTGTTGAATAGGCGATAGAGGCATTTTTGGCGGAAATTTCTCGATCGCCACCATCCGATGGCGCAATTGCTACTTGTCTCCATAATCAGCGCCATGGACAAACTCAAGGCTTTCGAATCCTTTGTGTCGGTGGCGACGCGTGGCAGCCTCACCGCTGCTGCCAAGGCTGAAGGCGTGGCACCCGCCATCATGGGGCGCCGGCTGGATGCACTCGAAGAAAACCTGGGCGTGAAGCTCCTGGTGCGCACCACGCGGCGCATCAGCCTCACGCACGAGGGCAGCGCCTTTCTGGAGGACTGCCAGCGCCTGCTGTCCGACGTAGCCAATGCCGAGGCCAGCGTGTCAGCAGGGGGCGTCAAGGCCACGGGCCACCTGCGCATCACCGCGCCCGCCGGCTTTGGCCGCCGCCATGTGGCGCCGCTGGTGCCGCGTTTTCGCACGGCGCACCCCGATGTGACGATCTCGCTCAATCTCAGCGACCGGGTGGTGGACCTGGCCGGCGAGGGCTTCGATTGCGCCGTGCGCGTGGGCGATCTGCCCGATTCGTCGCTGGTGAGCGTGCGCATCGCCGACAACCGCCGCCTGTGCGTGGCCACGCCCGCCTACCTGCAGCGCCATGGCACACCGCGCCATCCGGGCGAGCTGTCGGCGCACGATTGCCTCACGCTGTCGAGCGAGGCCTCGCAGACGCGCGGCTGGGCGTTTCGCATGCCCGCCGAGAGGGGCGGCAGCGAGGTGGTGCACCTCAAGCCGGGCGGCCCGCTCGATTGTTCGGACGGCCAGGTGCTGCACGACTGGTGCCTGGCGGGCTATGGCCTGGCCTGGCGCAGCACCTGGGAGGTGGAGGCGGAAATCGCCGCGGGCCGTCTGGTGGAGGTGCTGGAGGAGTTTGCCGCGCCGCCCAATGGCATCTACGTGGTGTTTCCCCAGCGCAAGCACATGCCGCTGCGGGTGCGCCTGTGGATCGATTTCCTCAAGCACAATTACAGCCAGCCCGGTTTCTGGACGGCTGCGTAGCCCCCGCGCCGCCTTTTCTCTGGATCTGCAGGGCTTTCACAAGGAACTGACCCCATGACTCTCGAAGCCGTCCTGGCCGCCCTGCACCTGGTGGCCATACTGACCTTTGTGGTCTTTCTCTCGAGCCAGGCTGCGCTGTGCCGCATCGAATGGCTCAATGCCGCCGTGGTCGAGCGCCTGGTCCGGCTCGATGTGATCTATGCCGTGGCGGGGACGGTGATGGTAGCCAGCGGCCTCGCGCGCCTCATCTGGGGCGTCAAGGGCGCGTCGTGGTATCTGTCGCAACCGCTGTTTCACCTCAAGATCACCCTCGTTGTGGCCATGGTCGTGTTGTCGTTTGTGCCTTCGCTGGCGTTTCGCCGCTGGCACCGGACGCTCCGCAGCACCGGCGCCCTGCCGGACGCCACGGAAGTCGCGCGGGTGCGCCGCCTTGTGATGATCCAGTCCCATGTGCTGCCGGTGGTGGCGGTGATCGCCGTCTTCTGGGCGCGCGGCTGGTAGGCTCGCCCGGCACCGGGCGGTGCACTTCCTGGTTTCAACAACTGGTGGGCAGCCTGCGTCCCCGGGAGCGTGCGTCACTTCATTCAACCAAGGCTTTGCTGTGAATCGATCCTATCTGGATGGCCGTGTGGGCACATCCATGGCCCCAGTGCGCAGGGTGCTGCAAATGCCACTGGCCATGGCCATGCTTTTGCTCCTGTTCGGCGCGTTATGGCTGTGGCATCTGGACAGTGTTGCCCTGAGTCCGCCTGCGGACAACATTGAGCAGCTGACCTGGATGCGATCGCTGGAGTGGGGGTACTACAAGCACCCTCCGCTGCCCACCTGGATCATGTGGGCGTTCGTGCAGTTGGCGGGCTGGTCTGCGTGGTCCAGCTACCTGCTGGGGAGCTTGTTCACGCTGGCCAGTCTCGCCATTTTCAGCGCGCTGCTGTATGAAATCCATGGTCGCCACTATGCCTGGGTGGGCCTGTTGGCCGCCCTGGGAATCACGTTCTACAACGGGCGCATGAACTACTACAACCACAACATCGTGCTCATGCTCTGGGTCGCGTTGAGTGCATGGCTGTGGTGGCGCATCCTCACCCGGCCGCAACGGCGCTGGTGGCTGGCGCTGGGGGTGGTTGCCGGGCTGGGAATGCTCAGCAAATACCAGTATGCCGTGGCGGCGGTGTGCGGGCTGTGGCTGTTCGTGCGGCACGGGCTGTGGCGCAGTCCGGCCCAGCGCCAGGGCTTGCTGATGGCGCTGGCCATTGCGCTCGTGATCTTCTTGCCGCATGCGTTGTGGTTGCTGGAGCAGGAACGTGGGCCGATTGCCTACGCCATGCAGTCATCCCTGGGGGCACAGTTCGGGCCCGGCCAGCGGCTGACCGCCACGGCCCGGTGGCTGCTGGACTGGCTGTTCAACCGGTGCTTGCCCGCCGTCCTGCTGTTGCTGCTGGTGTGGTGGGCGCAGCGCCGCGCGCGCCGTCAATTGCCTTCACCGTCGGGGCCGCAAGAACCGCATGGGGCCGCGGTGCTGGGGCAGTCGCTGCTGTGGTGCTGGGGCCTGTTGCCGCCGGCGTTCATGGCGGCCATGGGGGTGCTGTGGGGCGTGGACCTGCAACTGCAGTGGGGCACGGCGTTTGCCCTCTGGACGGTACCGGCCTGCATGGCCGTTTTGGGTTTGCGCGAGGCGACTTTGCGCGCAGGATGGACATTGCCCGTGGCGGGCGTGGCGTTTGTGGCGCTGCAGGGCCTGCTGGTATGGCAGTCGTACGACACCTCCGCTTTTGGCCGCCATCCCCCGCGCTCGGCGCACTGGCGCGAATTCCGGTCCCAGGCGCTGGCGGAGGCGGTGGCACAGCCCGCGCGGCAGGAACTGGGCGGCCCCGTGCGCATCATCAGCGGGCCGGCAGCCGCCAGCGGCGCAGTGGCGCTGTGGCTGCCGGAGCAGCCACGGGTGCTCATTTATGGCGATCCGGCGTTGAGCCCCTGGATCACACCGCGCGAACTGGAGCGCGGGGGAATCCTGGAACTGTGGCCTCCCGGCGAGGGTCCTGCGGATGCGCACCGGGTGCTCGACGGCTGGGGCTGGCGGGTGCGGCCGCAGGCCGCTGCCAGCGGGGGCGGCGCCTGACATGGCGCGCCCCATCGTGATGTGCACCGACGATTTGGCGCTGGACGCCGACATATCGCATGGCAGACAGGGCCTTGCAGCGCTGCCAGCGCCTGCGGCGCGACAGTGGCCTGGTTGCGGCGCATGAAGCAGGAGATGGACGGTGTCTGGGCGGCGCAGGCAGCCATGGGAGTCCAGCAAGGATATGGAGCGCATCGCCGGCAGGGCATGGAGATGCGAGGTGCAAACATAAAAAAACCCCGCCATGCTGGGCTGGCGGGGTTTGGGGCCGATGGCCGTGAGAGCCTGTTTGCGATCCCCTGCGAGATCGTAAACAGGCTCTGAGATCTTACTTCTTGAGGCATTCGCTCATGAAGGCCTTGCGTTCATCGCCCTTCTTGCCTGCGGCCTCGGCGTTGCAGGTTTTCATCTTGCCTTGCTGCGTGGCCGGCTTGTTGCTCAGGCAGGTCTTCATGAAGGCCTTGCGTTCATCGCCCTTCATCTCGCCGGCATCCTTGTTGCAGGTCGCCATTCTGGATTGCTGCTTGGTGGGGGCCGGGGTGTTCTCTGCAGCGTGGGCGCTGAAACCCAGCGACAGAGCCAGACCGAGTGCAGTCAGGGAAAGAAGCTTTTGCATGGAATCTCCTGGTGTGAATGCGTTATGGGGGGTCCCGGCGGCATTGCACCATAGAACGTGCTGCGCGACAACGCGGACAAGCCATGAAAACAACCGCGTGAACTGCGACGGAGGGCTGTGGACGTTGATTTCTCAGCGCACGCGGGGTCTTGGCGCAGCTTGACCAGGATCACGTTGTCCTGGTTGTCCAGGTGCACGTGTTCCATGGTCTCCCAGGGCGCGGTGTGCGGGGCCTCCTGGCGCAGGTCGGTGATGCCGGTGGCGTCCATGGCCATAGCAGGGTCCCGTGCCCGGTAAGCCTCCGGCGCCGCTCTGCCCAGCGCCCCGGCGATACCCAATGCCACCAAAGCAGCGCACAAAAAGAATGCTGTGAAACAGGACGCATCCGCAGCGTGCAAGGTACCTGAAACACCAGGGGCCAGCGGCGTCGGTACAGCCCGATGGGCTGGGGCGGCCTGCGCCCAATCTCCTCGGCAATGGGTGGGTTGCGCCATTCGGCCTGGGGGCCCCGCCAGCCTGCGCGCATGCCCGCCGGGGTGCGCTGGCGTGGGCGTTCGATGGTCTGTGCCGGCCGCCCCGTAAAATCCACCGATGCTCACAGCCAAAAATGAATTGCTCGCAGCGCTTGCTGCCGAGCTGGAAATCCTGTCGCCCGGCGCTGGCGCCAAGGCAGCGTTTGAATCCCCCAAGGTCGCGGCCCATGGCGACTTCGCCTGTACCGCCGCCATGCAGCTGGCCAAGCCGCTCAAGCTCAACCCGCGCGCTCTGGGCGAGCAGCTCAAGACCGCGCTGGAGGCCACGCCTGCCTTCCAGCGCTGGGTGGCCGCCATCGAGATCGCCGGCCCCGGTTTTCTGAACATCCGCCTGCAGCCCGCGGCCAAGCAGGAGGTGGTGCGCGAGGTGCTGGCCGCTGGCGCGCGCTTTGGTTACCAGGCCGATCGGGGCGAGAAGGTGCTGGTCGAGTTCGTCTCGGCCAACCCCACCGGCCCGCTGCATGTGGGCCATGGCCGCCAGGCGGCTTTGGGCGATGCCATCTGCAACCTGTTCGGCACGCAGGGCTGGAAGGTGCACCGCGAGTTCTATTACAACGACGCGGGCGTGCAGATCGATACGCTGACCAAGAGCACGCAGCTGCGCGCCAAGGGCTTCCAGCCGGGCGATGACTGCTGGCCCACCGACAGCGACAACCCGCTGGCCAAGAACTTCTACAACGGCGACTACATTGCCGACATCGCCGAGGCCTTCAAGGCCCGGGCCACTGTGAAGGCCGATGACCGCGAGTTCACCGCCAACGGCGATGTGGAGGACTACGACAATATCCGCCAGTTCGCCGTGGCCTACCTGCGCAACGAGCAGGACAAGGACCTGCAGGCTTTCGCCCTGCACTTCGACGAGTATTACCTCGAATCGAGCCTGTACACCAGCGGCCGCGTCGAGGCCACGGTGAACAAGCTCATCGCCAACGGCAAGACCTACGAGCAGGACGGCGCGCTGTGGCTCAGGAGCACCGACTACGGCGACGACAAGGACCGCGTCATGCGCAAGCAGGACGGCACGTACACCTACTTCGTGCCTGACGTGGCCTACCACATCGCCAAGTGGGAGCGCGGCTTCACCAAGGTCGTCAACATCCAGGGCACGGACCACCACGGCACCATCGCCCGCGTGCGCGCCGGCCTGCAGGCGGCCGACGTCGGCATTCCCCAGGGCTACCCCGACTACGTGCTGCACACCATGGTGCGTGTGGTCAAGGGGGGCGAGGAGGTCAAGATCAGCAAGCGCGCGGGCAGCTACGTCACGCTGCGCGACCTGATCGAGTGGACCAGCAAGGACGCCGTGCGCTTCTTCCTTTTGAGCCGCAAGCCCGACACCGAGTACACCTTCGATGTGGACCTGGCCGTGGCGCAGAACAATGACAACCCGGTGTACTACGTGCAGTATGCGCATGCGCGCATCTGCTCGGTACTGCGCGCCTGGCAAGAGGCGGGCGGTGGCGATATGGCGGCGCTGAAGGATGTGGATCTGTCGGCCCTCGAAGGCCCGCAGGCCCAGGCGCTGATGCTGCAGCTGGCCAAATACCCCGAGATGCTCACCGCCGCCGCGCAGGGCGAGGCGCCGCACGACGTCACCTTCTACCTGCGCGACCTGGCCGCCAGCTACCACAGCTACTACGATGCCGAGCGCATCCTGGTGGACGACGAGGCCGTGAAGAAGGCACGCCTGGCCCTCGTCGCCGCCACCGCGCAGGTGTTGCACAATGGCCTGGCCGTGCTGGGCGTATCGGCTCCAGCCAGAATGTAAGCAGTTACTACCATGAAGAAAAAACAGACGGGTGGCGCCATCATCGGGTTCATCGTCGGGGTCGTCGTGGGCCTGGGTGCCGCGCTGGCCGTGGCCGTGTATGTGACCAAGGTGCCTGTGCCTTTCCTGAACAAGGGCGGCCTGCGTGGCGTGGACCAGGATGCCGCCGAGGCCCAGAAGAACAAGAACTGGGATCCGAACTCGCCGCTCTACGGCAAGAACCCCGCGCGCCCGCCGGCTCCGGCCGCCGCCGCGTCGGCCAGTGCCAATGGCACGGCCCCGGCCGCCGATGCCACCGCTGCGCGCACGCCCGCCAGCAAGCCTGCAACGGCCGAGGCCAAGCCCGCCACGAAGGCCGACGCCAAGCCTGCCGCCTCGGCGGACCCGCTGGGCGACCTGGCCAAGGCCAGGTCGGCGGCGGTCGATCCGTTTGACTATTTCGTACAGGCCGGGGCGTTCCCCACCCAGTCTGGGGCCGATGCGCAGCGCGCCAAACTGGCCATGCTGGGCTGGGAAGCCCGCGTGAGCGAGCGCGAACAGAATGGCCGCACCATGTACCGCGTGCGCGTGGGCCCGTTTTCCAAGCGCGACGATGCCGAGCAGCTGAAGGAAAAGCTGGAAGGCGCCGGCGTCGAGTCCGCGATGGTGCGTGTCCAGCGCTAGGATGTTCATCGCCATCGCCTGAACTTTTTCGTGGGGGCGTTCTCACACCCCCAGACCAGAACAAGGAGTGTCCCCGTCATGAAACGCCGCGAGTTTTCCCTGTCCACCGCTTCGGTGGTTGCCGCTTCCGCCCTGACCCTGCCGCTGGCCACGCCGGCCATGGCGCAGGCGCGCCAGTTCAAGGAGGGCAAGGACTACACCAGGCTCGCCAAGCCCCTGGCGCCGGATGCGCCCGCCGGCAAGGTCGATGTGATCGAGTTCTTCTGGTACAGCTGCCCGCACTGCAACTCCTTTGAGCCCGCGCTCGATGCCTGGGTCAAGGCAGCCCCCAAGGATCTCAGCATCCGTCGCATTCCCGTGGCTTTCAATGCCAGCTTCGTACCCCAGCAAAAGCTGTATTTCGCGCTCGAAGGCATGGGCAAGCTCGACACCTTGCACGCCAAGGTGTTCCGCGCCATCCACGTCGAAAAACTCAAGCTGGCCAAGGACGAGGACATCTTCGCCTGGGTGGCCCAGCAGGGGGTGGACGCAGCCAAGTTCAAGGAGGTCTACACCTCCTTCACGGTGTCCAGCCAGGTGCGCCGCGCCTCGGCGCTGCAGGAGGGCTATGGCGTGGAAGGCGTTCCTTCGATGGGCGTGGCCGGCCGGTTCTATACCGATGGCACCATGGCCGGCAGCATGCAGACCGTGCTGCAGGTGGTGGAGTATCTGGCGGGCGTGGCGCGCAAGGGTTGATGCCACATTTGCCCCCGTTCGAGAGGCCCGCGTTTGCGGGCTTTTTCATGGGCGCCAGCGCTGTGCGTGGCTACAATGAACGCAAGATTTGTGCCTCATGAAAAAAAGATACCTCCCGATCCTGCTGCTCTCGGCCCTGGCCTGCGCCCCTGGCGTGGGCCATGCCGAAAAGGCCGACCGCAACAAGCCCATGAACATCGAGTCCGATGCGCTGCGCCACGATGAGCTCAAGCAGACCAGCGTGTTCACGGGCCGGGTGGTCATGACCAAGGGCACCATCGTGCTGCGCGGTGCGCAACTGGATGTGCGCCAGGATGCCGATGGCTACCAGTACGGCGTGGTGACGGCCGAACCCGGCAAGCGCGCATTCTTCCGGCAAAAGCGCGACACCGTGGCCGGTGCCCCGGACGAGTTCATCGAGGGCGAGGGTGAGGTCATCGAGTACGACGGCCGTGCCGACAATGTGCGCTTCATCACCCGTGCCGAAATGCGCCGCTACCGGGAATCGGTGGTGACCGATCAGCTCTCGGGCGCCGTCATCGTCTACAACAACCTCACCGACGTGTTCACTGTCGATGGCCAGAAGAAATCGGCCAACAGTGCAGCGGGTGAAGCGCCGGCCCCCGGCGGGCGCGTGCGCGCCGTGTTGTCGCCCAAGGAGCAGCCTCCTGCCGCTGCCCCGGCCCCAGCAGCCAGCGGGCCGGTGCTGCGCCCCAGCAACACCCTCGGCGGCGCAAGCAAGTGAGTGCCGTGATGGTGAACACAAGCCCTGACACCCAGGCGGGCAGCCGCCTGGAAGTCGCGCACCTCGAAAAGTCCTATGGCAGCCGCAAGGTCGTCAAGGATGTGTCGCTGGTCGTGCAAAAGGGCGAGGTGGTGGGCTTGCTCGGCCCCAATGGCGCGGGCAAGACCACTTCGTTCTACATGATCGTGGGCCTGGTGCGCTGCGATGGCGGTGACATCCGCATCGATGGCCACTCGGTGGCGGACATGCCCATCCACCGGCGCTCGCGCCTGGGGCTGTCCTATCTGCCGCAAGAGGCGTCGATTTTTCGCAAGCTGAACGTCGAGGAAAACGTGCGCGCCGTGCTGGAGCTGCAGCGGGGCGACGACGGCAAGCCGCTCGCCAGGAAGGAGATCGAAGCACGCCTCACTGCCTTGCTGCAGGAGTTGCGCGTGGACCATCTGCGTGAATCGCCGGCCCTGGCCCTGTCGGGTGGCGAGCGCCGCCGCGTCGAGATCGCCCGCGCCCTGGCCACCCAGCCGCGCTTCATTCTGCTCGACGAGCCCTTCGCCGGCATCGACCCGATTGCCGTGATCGAGATCCAGCGCATCATCGGTTTCCTGAAGGCGCGCGGCATTGGCGTGCTGATCACCGACCACAACGTGCGCGAGACGCTGGGCATCTGCGACCACGCCTTCATCATCAGCGATGGCCGCGTTCTGGCCCAGGGCACGCCGTCCGAAATCGTGGACAACGCCGAGGTGCGCCGCGTCTATCTCGGCGAGCACTTCCGGATGTGAGCATGGCCCCCACGCTTCCTCACTTCGTGTGGTCGCTGCCCCCCAGGGGGCCCCAGACCGCCTTCGGGCGGCCGGGCGACGGGCGGATGGCTGCCCTTGTGTTGGCCGTTGCATGAAGCCCGGCCTTTCGCTGCGCGTTTCGCAGCACCTGTCGCTCACGCCGCAGTTGCAGCAATCGATCCGGCTGTTGCAGCTGTCGACGCTGGAGCTGTCGCAGGAAGTCGAGCAGATGCTCGACGAGAACCCTTTTCTGGAGCGCACGGCCGATGAAGCGCCGCGCGAGGAGTTTGGCCTGGAAACCGCCGACATGCCCGCGCAGGCCGATGACTACAGCGCGGACGATGCGCTGTTTTCAGGAGCTTCCAGCGCAGGCAGCACAAGCGCTGAAGGCCAAAATGATGTTGAAATGGCCAGCGCCGGTGCGGACGAGCCCGACTGGAGCGGCGACGGCACGGTGGACATGGCGCCCAATGACGCCGAGTGGGGTGGCGATGCGCCGGCCCGCAACCGCAACGATGCCGAAGGCGACGAGGCCGACGCCACCGAGCTGGCCCGCTCGCACGAATCACTGACGGCCTTCTTGCACCGCCAGGCGCTGGCACTGCGCCTGTCCGAGGTGGACCGCGCCGCGCTGCGCTTTCTCATCGAATCGCTCAACGACGACGGCTATCTCGAAGAACCGCTCGAAGCGCTGGCCATCGGCCTGGCCGGGCCGGACGACCTGGAGCAGATCGAAGAACTGGTGCACCGTTTCACCGTGGCCCAGCGCCTGCTGCAAAGCCTGGATCCCGTGGGCGTGGGCGCGCGTGGCCTGGCCGAGTGCCTGACCTTGCAGCTCAAGGCCCTGGCCGCCGACGAAGACAGCGAGATCGATCCTGGTACCGTGCAGACCGCGTTGCGCGTGTGCCAGCAGCCGCTGGAGATGCTGGCCCGCCGTGACATCCGCCGCCTGACGCAGTTGTGCGGCGATGGCGAAGAGCGCACGCGCGCCGCCATGGCGCTGATCGCCCGCCTGGAGCCGCGCCCCGGCCGCCGGTTTGCCGATGTGGAGCGCAACATCATCGTGCCCGACGTCATCGTGCGCAAAGCCGGGCGCGCCAACGGGCGTGACGGCCAGCACAACTTCATCGTGCAGCTCAACCCCGACGTGATGCCGCGCCTGCGCGTGCACGACATCTATGCCGGTGCGCTGCGCGGCCACAAGGGGGGCGAGGGCCACCAGGGCATGCAGCAGCGCCTGCAGGAGGCGCGCTGGTTCATCAAGAACATCCAGCAGCGCTTCGACACCATCCTGCGCGTCTCGCGCGCCATCGTCGAGCGGCAGAAGAACTTCTTCACCCACGGCGAGCTGGCCATGCGCCCCCTGGTGCTGCGCGACATCGCCGACGAGCTGGGACTGCACGAGTCCACCATCAGCCGCGTGACCACGGCCAAGTACATGGCCACGCCGATCGGCACCTACGAGCTCAAGTATTTCTTTGGCTCGGGCCTGGGCACCGAAACCGGCGGCAATGCATCGAGCACCGCCGTGCGCGCGCTGATCAAGCAGTTCGTGTCGGCGGAGAACCCGGCCAAGCCGCTGTCCGACAGCCAGATCGCCGAGATGCTCAAGGAGCAGGGCATCGAATGCGCGCGCCGCACCGTGGCCAAGTACCGCGAGGCGCTCAAGATCGCGCCGGCCAATCTGCGCAAGGCGCTGTAGCCTTTTGGGGGGGCGCGTGCCTGCTGCAGCGTGCCCTGTTTGCTGTTTTTTCTCCCGTCACCCCGCTTACCACGCCATGGCCCGCATCGTCTTCGACCTCCCCGCGCATTTCGGCTTTGCCACCGAGCTGCAGATCTACATCAGCCACGTCAACCAGGGCGGGCACCTCGACAACGCGCAGCTGCTGAGCCTGGTGTCCGAGGCGCGTGTGCGCTTCTTCCAGTCGCTGGGTTTCCCCGAGGCCGATGTGGGGGGCCTGTCGATCGTGGTGGGTGACATCGTGGCGCAGTACCGGTCGGAAGGATTCCATGGCGAAACCATGCGCGTCGAGATGACCCCCGTGGACTTCAACCGCTATGGTTTCGATCTGGTCTTTCGCATGACCGAGAAGTCGCAGGGCCGCGAAGTGGCGCGCGGCAAGACCGGCATCGTTTTCATCGGCAAGGCCGATCGCAAGGTGGCGGTTATCCCTGAATCCATCCGCCAGCTGCTGCTGGCCCGCGCGGGTGAGCCCGGTTCCCCCGTACTGCCCGAGCGCGTATCCTCCCCATCGACATGAACCAACTCCAACTTTTCCTGCCCTGCGCCGCCGGCGTCGAGGGCTACCTGGCCGATGAGGTGCATGGCATTACCGGCCTCACGGGGCAAGACCTGCTGGTGGGCCGGGGCGGCGTGCTGCTGCGCGCTTCGTGGCGCGATGCGCTGCTGCTCAACCTGCACAGCCGCCTGGCCCAGCGCGTGCTGGTGCAGCTGGCGCACCGGCCCTACCGTTCCGAGAACGACCTCTATGGCATGGCCAGCGACGTGGCCTGGGAGATCTGGTTCACCACGCGCCAGACCTTCAAGGTCGAGGTGACGGCCCAGCACAGCCCGCTGCAAAGCCTCAATTTCGCGGGGCTCAAGGTCAAGGATGCCGTGGCCGACCGCTTTCGCCACAAGAGCGGCGTGCGCCCCGACGTGAACACCCAGTGGCCCGACGTGCGCATTCACCTGCACCTGACCACCGACGAGGCCACGCTCTACATCGACACCTCGGGCGAGCCGCTGTTCAAGCGCGGCTGGCGCGAGGACAAGGGCGACGCCCCGCTCAAGGAAACCCTGGCCGCCGCCATGATCGCCGCCAGCGGCTGGGACCCGCTGGGCGACAACCCCCAGCCCCTGTACGACCCCTGCTGCGGCAGCGGCACCATCGTGGTCGAGGCGGCCCAGATCGCCTGCCGCATCCCGGCCGGCATGCTGCGGCGTTTTGCGTTCGAGAAACTGCTGCCGTTCCAGCCCCATGTCTGGACTGCGATCAAAAACGAGGCTGAAGGCGCCATACAGAAAAGCGCCGTACCCATTTTTGGCAGTGATGTTGCCTTCCGCATGGTCGATTTTGCCCAGCGCAATGCCGAGCGTGCCGGCGTGGCCGAGGCCGTGCAGTTGCGCGGTGGCGATGCCCTGCAGCGCATGCCGCCCTGCGAGCAGCCCGGCGTGATGCTGCTCAACCCGCCCTATGGCGAGCGCATCGCCGCCGCCGGCACGGCGGGCCGCAACGCCAGCGAGCGAGCGGCCGACCGCGCCCAGGGCCTGGCCGTGGGCCGCGAAGAAGCGCACACCGACGATGGTGGCGAGTTCTTCAGCCAGCTCGCCGCGCACTGGAAGAAGCACTACGCCGGCTGGCAGGCCTGGATGCTCACGCCCGACCTCAAGCTGCCCGGCAAGATGCGCCTGAAGGAATCGCGCCGCGTGCCCATGTGGAACGGCCCCATCGAATGCCGGCTGTTCCGCTTCGACATGGTCAAGGGCTCGGTGCGCGCGCCGCGTGCCGCCGATGGCACAGCCCCCAAGGCCCATGGCGGCTAGGCCACCGCGCTGCGTGCTGCAGTGGCCCGCACGCGGGCAGAGTGATGCTGGCGCGCGCCCGCTGGTGCTGGACACCAATATCGTGCTCGACCTGCTGGTGTTTGCCGACGCCGCCGTGGCGCCCGTGCGCCAGCTGCTGGATGCGCAGCGGCTGTGCTGGGTGGCCACGCCACCCATGCGCGACGAGCTGGCGCGTGTGCTGGCCTATCCGCAGATCGTGCCGCGGCTGGCTTTTTATGGGCTCAGCGCCGGCCAGCTGCTGCAGAGCTACGAAGCCCAGGTGCGCTGGGTTCACGTCGCACCGCGCGTGTCGGCCGTGTGCAAGGACGCCGACGACCAGCATTTCATCGACCTGGCCGTGGCCCACCGCGCCATCCTGCTCAGCAAGGACAAGGCCGTTCTTTGCATGCAAAAACGGCTGCTGGCGCTGGGTGCGCATGCGGCGACAGCGATTGTTCTTGAAGCAGACGAGCGGCTGGAAATGTCGGCGGCAAGCACCATCGCCCCGCCTGCTGCCATGCCCCCGGCTTGACTTGCCGCACCGGCTGGCGGCTACACTGGCCGCCTTTGCCCGGGGCCGCGGGCAGCATCCCAGCCCCGAGGCCCTGCCGACTGGAGCCCCGCCATGAACAACACCCCCCACCCAGAACCCACGGACGCCGCCGTCGCATCTGCCGCATTGGCCGCCCCGGCCCTGGGCCCCGATGAACTCGACGAGATCGACACCCTGCTGGACGATTTGCGCACGCGCGGCGAAGAGATCCCGCAGTGGGAGTTCTGCGACGGTTTCCTCACGGCGCTGATCTGCAGCCGCCGCCCCATTCCGCCCTCGGAATACCTGCCCATGCTGCTGGGCGATGGCGCGGCCATCGACCTGGCCGAAGGCGAGCCCCTGCCGCTGCTGTCGGCGTTTGCCGACGCGGCCCAGCAGGCGCGTTTCCTGGAGCTGTGGATGCTGCGCTGGAACGAGGTCGAGGCGCAGCTCGACGCTCCGGTCGAGTCGCTGGACGACGACCGCACCTTCCAGCCCGAGGCCATGGACATGCGTGGCGCCGTGGCCAGCCTGCCCGAGGACCAGCGCGCCGAAATGGCCGGCCAGGAGATCCCTTCGTTCGGCCAGGTGTGGGCGCTGGGCTTCATGTTCGCCGTCGAAAACTGGCCTGAGGACTGGGCCGCGCCGCGCGACAAGGAAGCCGCCAAGTGGCTCGACGATGCGCTGGACAGCATCGTTGCCCTGACCGAGGACGACACCGGCAAGCCCGAGGTCTGCATGTTCAGCGAGGACGGCCCGCCCAGCACCAGCCAGGCCCGCGTGGAAACCTTCGGCGAAGCCATCTGGGCCGTGTACGACCTGCGCCAGCTATGGAAAAGCCTGGGCCCGCGCATCGAAACCGTGCGCAAGGTGGCCGAACCGGGCCGCAACGAGCCCTGCTGGTGCGGCAGCGGCAAGAAGTTCAAGAAGTGCCACGGGGCCTGACGCGGCGCTGCCGTGCCGCGTGCGGGCTCCCCTGCGGCGCACGCGCGGCCCTGTTGCGCCCGCCGTCCTGGGCTTGGTAGAGGGCCGCGTCGGCACGTCGGACCAGTTTTGTGGGGCCGCCAGCAGGCGATTGCGCAGCGCATGGCGGGGCTCGATGGTGTGCTCCAGAGGCTGACGGGCGACACTGCGCCATACACAGGTGGTGCGGTGTGCGCGCATCCGCGGCAGCCACAAATGCGGACCCTTGCTCCGCAGGGCGATCCTCAGCTCGCGCTCGCGCAGGTTCGCACCCAGCAGGTTGGCCGCGCGGACTCCGCAAGAGGGATACGCCGCGAGCGGCCAGCCGCTACTCCTTCTTCAACAGCTGGATCAGTCGTGTCAGTGCATGCCGTGCCGTGGCCGTACGCACGGCGGCGCGGTTGCCCGGAAAGTGCCGCAGTTCGCTGTGCCTATGTCCGTCCACGCTCCAGGCCAGCCACACCGTGCCCACCGGCTTCTCGGCGCTGCCGCCCGTAGGCCCGGCCACCCCGGTCACGGCGACGCTGACCTGCGCGCGCGAATGCGCCACGGCGCCCTCGGCCATGGCGCGTGCCACCGGCTCGCTCACCGCGCCATGCGCTGCGATCAGCGCGGCGGGCACGCCCAGCATCTCGGTCTTGGCGGCGTTGGAATAGGTGACGAAACCGCGTTCGAACCACTGGCTGGAGCCCGCCAGGTCGGTGCAGGCGGCGGCGATCATGCCGCCGGTGCAGCTTTCGGCGGTGGCCAGCATCCAGCCGCGCGCCAGCAGCTGGGCGGAAATTTGAGTCAAAGTAGCCTCTGGCGCTGGTGCATCAGGCGCTGGCAGCGCATCTTTGGAGGGTAACGACGGGCTCACCAGAAGAACCTCCACAGCGCGATGACCAGCAGGGTGCAGAACGCCGCCACGAAGTCGTCGAACAGGATGCCCCAGCCGCCACGCCAGCCGAAGCCTTTGAACAGCTGGTCGGCCCAGCCCACGGGCCCGGGCTTGGCAGCATCAAAGTAGCGGAACAGGGCAAACGCCACGGCCTGGCCCCAGAACCCCATGGGCATGGCCAGCCACAGTACCAGCCAGAAGGCCACCACCTCGTCCCAGACGATGCTGCCGGGATCGGACACGCCCATGTGCCGCGCCGTGACGGTGCAGGCCCACCAGCCGACCAGCGTGCCGGCGCCGATCAGCAGGCCGATCTGCTGCGCGCCCAGCCAGTACTGCAGCACCAGAAAGGCCAGCCAGGCCCACAGGGTGCCCACGGTGCCCGGTGCCTTGGGGCTCAGGCCAGCGCCAAAGCCCAGCGCAATGCAGTGCGCCGGGTGCTGCAGCATGAAAGTGGCGCTGGGCCGCCGTGGCGGCGGTGGCGTGCCGAGGGGGCGCGGCGTGGCATCGGTCACGTCAACCGGGTCAACTGGACCGCGCGGGGCGCCAGGGGGGGAGGGAATCACGCAGGGGCTCCGGGCGTTGCATCAGGGGTGGGAATGCTAGCAGCCCACGCTGCCGTCGCCCGGCTGCAGCGCCAGCAGCGTTTTCAGGCGGACGGGGCGGGCGCGGCCTCGGGCAGGCGCACCAGCAGCACCGGCACGGGGGAGGTGCGGGCGATCTGCTCGGCATCGCTGCCCAGAAACATGCGCGCCAGGCCGCGCCGCCCCTGGGTGCCCAGCACGATCAGGCGGGCGCCCCATTGCCGGGCCTCGTCGATCACCAGCGTGGCCACCTGGGCGTCCATGGCTTCCAGCAGCCGGGTCTCGGCCTGGATGCCTTGCGCGCTGAGCTGATCGCAGGCCTTGCGCAGCATGGTGTCAGCGCCCTTCAGGGCCACGGGCAGGAAGTCGGTGCGATACACCTCGGGGCGCACGAAGCCAACCGCGTGCGTCAGCGGATCGATGATGTGCAGCAGGCGCACCTGCGCACCCACCTTCAGTGCCAGGCCGGCGGCTTCTTTCAGCGCTTGTTCCGAGGCGGGGCTGCCGTCGAAGGGGACCAGGATTTTTTCGTACATGGACAACTCTTTGCAAAGGTGGAAAAGGTGAGCTCAGTGGCCTGGCATGCCGACCAGCGCGAGGGCGCGCCAGGCGGCAATCCACTCTTCATTGGTGGGCTCCACCGCCACGGGTACGCGGCTGGCGGCGGTTGAGATGAGAGGGGCGTTGCGTGCATTGGCATCGCCATCCAGTGCCACGCCCAGGAAGGCCAGATCGCGGCAGATGCGCGCGCGGATGGCGGCGTTGTGCTCGCCAATGCCGGCGGTGAAGACCAGCATGTCCAGCCCGCCCAGCACGGCGGCCATGGCGCCGATCTCGCGCACGATGCGCCGCACATACAGCGCCAGCGCGGCCTGCACGCGTTCGTTGCCGGCCTCCTGCTGCAGCAGCACGCGCGGGTCGGACGACACGCCCGACAGGCCCAGCAGGCCCGATTCGTGGTACAGCACATGGCCCACCTGTTCGAGCGTGAGCTTTTCGATCTCCATCAGGTACAGCACCGCGCCGGGGTCGAGCGCGCCGCAGCGCGTGCCCATCATCAGCCCGTCGAGCGCCGAAAACCCCATGGTGGTGGCCACGCTGCGCAGGCCCTGCAGGGCGCACAGGCTGGCGCCGCTGCCCAGGTGGGCCACGATGGTGCGCCCGCGCGCGGCATCGCCATGGCGTTCGGCCAGCGCGACCGACATGTATTCGTACGACAGGCCGTGAAAGCCGTAGCGGCGCAGGCCACGCTCCCAGGCGTCGTAGGGCAGGGGCAGCATTTTTTCGACATCGGGCAGCGTGTGGTGGAACGCCGTGTCAAAGCAGGCCACCTGGGGCAGGCCGGGTGCCGTGGAAAGCAGCGCCTCGATGGCTTCGAGCGCAAACGGCTGGTGCAGTGGCGCCAGCGGGATGTAGGTTTGGAGGTCGGCCAGCACGGCGGCGTCCACGCGCACCGGGTCGAAGTATTTGGCGCCGCCGTGCACCACGCGGTGCGCCACGGCGGCGATGCGGTGGCTGCCCAGGCGGGCGAGCACGCGCGCGCGGATGTGCTCCAGTGCCGCGTGGTAGGGCTGGGCGGCATCCAGCGCCACCGGGCCGGGCGCGCTGCCGGTCTCGCCAAAGGTGGGTGCAGGGCCGGTGATGCCATCGACCTTGCCGTTCCACAGGGGCTGGCGCGGCAGTGGGCGGGTGCTGGCATCGAACAGCGCGAACTTGATGCTCGACGAGCCGCAGTTGAGCACCAGGATGAGGTCGCTCATGGCGGCAGCACCTTGTAGCGGTGCGCCAGCAGCACGGCCACGGCGCAAGACGCAATGCGGGTTTCGCGCGAGTCGGCGCGGCTGGTGAGCACGATGGGCACGCGCGCGCCCAGCACGATGCCGGCGCTGGCCGCGCTGCCCATGAATTCGAGCTGCTTGGCCAGCATGTTGCCGCTCTCCAGGTCGGGCACGACCAGAATGTCGGCCCGGCCCGCCACCTCGGAGACGATGCCCTTGGTGTGCGCGGCTGCCATCGACACGGCGTTGTCGAAGGCCAGCGGCCCATCGAGCAGGGCGCCGGTGATCTGGCCGCGGTCGGCCATCTTGCACAGGGCGGCCGCATCCAGCGTGGCCGGCATGTGCGGGTTGATGGTTTCCACCGCCGCCAGGATGGCCACGCGCGGCTCGGCCACGCCGATGGCATGGGCCAGGTCGATGGCGTTGCGCACGATGTCGGCCTTGTCGTCCAGCGTGGGCGCGATGTTGATGGCGGCGTCGGTGATGATGAAGGGGCGCGGGTAGGCCGGTGTCTGCATCAGGTAGCAGTGGCTGATGCGCCGCTTGGTGCGCAGGCCGGTGCCGCTGGCCACCACGGCCGCCATGAGCTCGTCGGTGTGCAGGCTGCCTTTCATGAGGGCCTCCACACGCCCTTTCGCCACCAGCTCCACCGCGCGTGCGGCGGCCGCATGGCTGTGGGGCACGTCTTCGATGGCGATGCCGGCAATGTCCAGCCCGCTCTCTTGCGCCACTGCCAGGATGCGCGCGCGCGGGCCCACGAGCACGGGCGTGATGAGCCCGGCCGCACGCGCATCCAGCGCACCCGAAAGGCTGAGCGCGTCGCAGGGGTGCACCACCGCCATGGGGCTTGCGCCCAGCGGGCGCACATGGTCCAGCAGCCGGTGCAGGCCGTCGCCGTTGACGGTCAGGCGCACCTCGGGCAGCGTGGTGCGCGCGCGTTCGATGCGCTCGGTGGGGGCGATCACATCGGCCTCGCCGCTGATCACGGCCACGCCGTCCTGGTTGGTGCAGCTGCAGGCCAGCTTCAGGCGTTTCTTGGCCTCGTCGCGTGCGGTCACGGTCACGCCCACGCGCAGGGTGTCACCCACGCGCACGGGTGCCAGAAATTGGAGCGTCTGCCCCAGGTAGATGGTGCCGGGGCCGGGCAGGCGTGTGCCCAGCACCGCCGAAATCAGGGCGCCGCCGAGCATGCCGTGGGCAATGACGCCCTGAAAGCGCGTGGAGGCGGCGTATTCCGCGTCCAGGTGCTGCGGGTTCACGTCGCCCGAGAGCACCGCAAAGAGCTGGATGTCCTCGGTGCCGAGCGTGCGCTCGAACGATGCGGTGTCGCCCACCGCGATCTCGTCGAAGGTGCGGTTGCGCACCGTGCCCAGGTCGTTGCCGGCAGCGATCGCGGGGGGGAGAGCGGGCAGGGTGTCTGGCATGGGACTCCGGAGGATGGGAAGGATGGATCAGGCCATCTGGCTGATGGTCTTGCGAAAACGCGCCAGCGAGGCCGTGAACAGCACGGCGCCAATGGCCAGTATGGCCAGCCATTGTGGCCAGACCATGTCGAGGCCGGCGCCCCGGTACAGGATGGCCTGCGCGGCCGTCACGAAATGCGTGGTGGGCGCGGCCAGCATCACATATTGCACCAGCTCCGGCATGCTTTCGCGCGGGGTCACGCCCCCCGACAGCATCTGCAGCGGCAGCAGGGTCAGCACCAGCAGCATGCCGAACTGCGGCATGGAGCGGGCCACGGTGGCCAGGAAGATGCCCATGGAGGTGGTGGCAAACAGGTGCAGCGCCGCCAGCACCATGAACAGCGGCACCGAGCCCTGCACTGGCACCTGCAGGGCGCCCTGCACCACGAACACCAGCGCCACCAGCGCCGCCAGCAGCACCACCAGCCCCATGGACCAGACCTTGGCCAGCATGATCTCGCCGGGCGTCACGGGCATGACCAGCAGATGCTCGATGGTGCCGTGCTCGCGCTCGCGGATCAGCGCCGCGCCGGTCAGGATGATGGACAGCATGGTGACGTTGTTGATGATCTCCATCAGCGAGCCGAACCAGGCCTGCTCCAGGTTGGGGTTGAAGCGCATGCGCACGTTCAGATCGACCGGCAGCTGCGCATCGCCGCGGTGGCGCTGCACGAACTCGCCCACCTCGCCCGCCACGATCTGCTGGATATAGCCGCTGCCGGTGAAGGCCTGGCTCATGCGCGTGGCATCCACGTTGAGCTGCACCACAGGGGCCAGCCCGGCCAGCACCTCGCGCTGAAAGTTGGGCGGAATGTCGAGGACGAAGGTGTAGTTGCCGTTGTCCATGCCGGCATCCATCTCGGCCAGCGTGATCAGGCGCGGGGTGGTGAAGTACGGCGGATAGAAGCTGGCCACGATGCGCGCCGACAGCGGCGAATCGTCTTCGTCCACGATGGCGATGGCCGCCTTGTGCAGGCTCTCGGGCATGGCCGTGGCGGCCACGTAGATCGACACGGTGAAGGTGTAGACGATCAGCACCAGCATCATGGGGTCGCGCACCAGGCTCCACAGTTCCTTGATGCCCAGGCGCCAGATGTTGGCAAGGGATGCGGCGTGCATGCTCAGGCCTCCTGCTTGCGCAGCAGCAGTATCGCCGCGCTGACGATCACCGGCGCCGCGATCAGCAAGGGCCAGAACGACGGCAGCAGGCTGCCCAGGTCCAGTGCCTTGCTGAAAACGCCCCGGCTGATGGTCAGGAAATGCGTGGCCGGGAAAATGCGGCCCACGAAGGCGCCCACGCCTTCGAGCGAGGACACCGGGTTGATCAGCCCCGCATACTGGATGGACGGAATCAGCGTGCCGATCATGGTGACGAACATCGCCGAAATCTGGCTGCGCGTGAAGGTGGAGGCCAGCAGGCCAATCCCCGTGGAAGACACCACGAACACCAGCGCTGCCAGCGCCAGGGTGGCAAAGCTGCCCTTGAGCGGCACGTCAAACACCGTGACGGCCATCGCGGTCATGAGCAGGAAGTTGAACATGGCCAGCACGATGTAGGGCAGCTGCTTGCCCAGCAGGAACTCGGCCCGCGTGACGGGCGTGACGTAGAGGTTGATGATGGAGCCCAGCTCCTTTTCGCGCACCACCGAGAGCGCCGTGAGCATGGCCGGTATCAGCATCAGCAGCAGCGGAATCACGGCCGGCACCATGGCGGGCAGGCTCTTCACGTCGGGGTTGTAGCGAAAACGGGTCTCGACCGCGCTGGCCGTCGCCAGCCGCACGCCCAGCCGGTGCCGCGCCTGGTCGGCCAGCCACATCTGGTGCATGGCGCCGATGTAGCCGCGCACGGTTTCCGCCCGCATGGGCATGGCACCGTCCACCCAGGCGGCCACCTGCACCGCGCGCCCATGCTGCAGGTCGCGCGCAAATCCGGGCGGGATCTCGATGACCAGCGCCAGCTCGCCGCTGCGCATGCGCTGGTCCAGCTCGGCGTGGCTGTGGACGGGGGGCTTTTCGATGAAGTAGCGCGAGCCCGCGAGGTTGAGGGTGTAGTTCTGGCTCAGTGTGGTCTGGTCCTGGTCGAGCACGGCGTAGCTGAGGTCTTCCACGTCCATGCTGATGCCGTAGCCGATGATGAACATCAGCAGGGCGGTGCCGAGCAGCGCCAGCGTGGCGCGCACCGGGTCGCGCCGCAGCTCCAGTGTCTCGCGCCACATGTAGCTCAGGGCGCGGCCCAGGTTGAAGAAGTCCCGGCGGCGCGGCGTGGCGGAGGGTGCGCTGTGCGGGTGGGGTGGGGGTGCGGTGGCGGCGGGTGCGGGCAGGTTGTGGGCGGGCACGTCCCGCCGTGCATCCGAGGCATCTGCCAGGTAGGCAATGAAGGCCTGCTCCAGCGAGCCCGCGCCGCGCTGCGCGGCAATGTCTGCCGGCGGGGCGCTGACCAGCACCTTGCCGGCATGCATGAGCGAGATGCGGTCGCAGCGTTCGGCCTCGTTCATGAAGTGGGTGGAGATGAAGATCGTCACCCGGTCGCGCCGCGACAGCTCGATCAGCAGGCGCCAGAAATTGTCGCGCGCCACCGGGTCCACGCCCGAGGTGGGTTCGTCCAGGATCAGCAGCTCGGGCTGGTGCACCATGGCCACGGCCAGTGACAGGCGCTGGCGCAGGCCCAGGGGCAGGGCATCGGGCAGGCTGTCGATTTCGTCCTGCAGGCCAAAGCGCTCGACCATGGCCTGCACGCGCGCCTGCACCTGCGCCTCGGGCACATGGAACAGGCGCGCGTGCAGCACCAGGTTCTGCCGCACGGTCTGCTCGCCATACAGCGAAAACGCCTGCGACATGTAGCCCACACGGCGGCGGGTCTCGATGTCGCGGGGGTCCACCTTCTGGCCGAACAACCAGGCCTCGCCCTCGCTGGCCGGCAGCAGCCCGGTCAGCATCTTCATGGTGGTGGACTTGCCGCAGCCGTTGGAGCCCAGAAAACCAAAAATCTCGCCGCGGCGGATGCGGAAATCCACCCGGTCCACGGCCACGAAGTCGCCAAAGCGCATGGTCAGGCCCTGCGCCTCGATGGCCACCTGTGTGTCCTCGTCCAGCGCCAGCGGCGTGATTTCCACGGGCTGGTGGCCGCGTTTCCTTTCCTCGGGCAGCAGCGCGATGAAGGCGGCCTCGAGGTTGCGGGTGCCGGTGCGTTGCAGCAGCGCGGGGGGCGTGCCGGTGGCCAGCACCTGGCCGTCGTCCATGGCCACCAGCCAGTCAAAGCGCTGGGCTTCATCCATGTAGGCGGTGGCCACGACCACGCTCATCTGCGGGCGCTCTTGCCGGATGCTGGCGATCAGGTCCCAGAACTGGGCGCGTGCCAGCGGGTCCACGCCGGTGGTGGGCTCGTCCAGGATCAGCAGATCGGGGTCGTGGATCAGCGCGCAGCACAGGCCGAGCTTTTGCTTCATGCCGCCCGAGAGCTTGCCCGCCGGGCGCGCCAGGAAGGGGTGCAGGCCGGTGCTGTGCGTCAGGTGGTCGATGCGCCGGCGGCGCTCGGCCGCATCGTGGCCGAACAGGCGGGCGAAGAACTGCAGGTTTTCCTCGACCGAGAGTGTGGGGTACAGGTTTTTCCCCAGGCCCTGGGGCATGTAGGCGATGCGCGGGCAGACCGCATCGCGGTGCCGTTGGCTGCGCATGTCACCGTCCAGCACCTGCAGGCTGCCCTGCTGCAGCGCCCGTGCGCCCGACAGCAAGGCCAGCAGGCTGGACTTGCCCACGCCGTCCGGGCCGATGAGCCCGACCATGCGCCGGGCCGGCAGCTCCAGCTGTATGTCCGCCAGTGCCACGGTCTTGCCATAGCGCAGGCCCACTCCGTCCAGACGGGCCACACAGGGTACAGCGGCCACGCCTTACTCCGGCAGCTTCACAGCCAGACGGGCGGGCCAGGGGGCCGCCGCATCGAGCTTGAGCCAGGCCATGCCGGGCAGGCCGGTCTTGACCAGCTGGGCATGCTTTTGCAGCAACTCGGGAGCGATCTGCGCCTTGACGCGGAACATCATCTTTTGCCGTTCGCTGGCGGTTTCCACCGTTTTGGGGGTGAATTGCGCGGTGCTGGCCACGAACGAAACCTTGGCCGGAATCACCAGCTGCGGCGCCGCATCGAGCACGATGCGCACCTCGCTGCCCAGGGCCAGCCTGCCGGCCACGGGTTCGGGCAGGAAGAAGGTCATGTAGACATCGGACAGGTCCACCAGATTGAGCACCTTGCCGCCGCCGCCGATCACCTCGCCCGGCTGGGCGATGCGGTATTGCACGCGGCCGCTGCGGGGCGCCACGAGCGCGCTGTCGTCAATGTCGGCCTTGATGCGCGCCACGGATGCTTCGGCGGCCGTCACGGCAGCGCGCGCGCTGGCCACCTGGGTGCGTGCGGCGGTGATGGCAGCCTGCGCGGCATCGGCCTGGGCCTTGGCCGCCACCACGGCGGCCTGCAGGCTGCGTTCGCGGGCGCGGTCATCGTCCACTTCCTGGTCGGACGAGGCGCCTTCGCGCACCAGCGTCTGCGAGCGGGCCAGGCGCCGCTGCGCAGCCTCCAGCTCGCTCTGGCGCTGCGCCACCAGGGCCTGCACGGCCTGCCGGTCGCTTTCGCGCACTGCGACCTGGGCCTGGGCGCTGGCCACGGCAGCAACGGCCTGCTGGTGCCGTGCCTGGGCTTCGTCGCGCGAGGCTTCCAGCGTGCTGATCTGCATGTGGGCCAGGGTCTGGCCGGCGGTGACGAAGTCGCCCTCTTTCACCACAATGCCCTGCACGCGGCCGCCCAGCTTGGCCGCCACGTCGATCTCGGTGGCTTCGATGCGGCCATTGCCGCTGACAAATCCGTCGCCGGGGCCCTGGGGGCGCAGCGTGGACCAGGCGTAGGCGCCACCGGCCAATATGGCGGCTGCAATGGCCAGGAGGATGAGCCGGTTCTTGAGGGTGGAATTCATGGTGCTTGACGGGGGCTCAGGGAACGGAATCTGTGGGTGGCGTGGCCATGGCGGGCGCGGCCAGCGCGCCACCGCCCAGCGCGGCATACAGGCCGACCTGGCTGGACAGGACGGCGCGGCGCATCTGCACCACCTGCTGCTCGGCCACCAGCAGGTCGCGCTGGGCATCGAGCACCTCCAGGAAGGCGGCGGCGCCGTGGTCATAGCGCAACTGGGACAGGCGCGCGCGCTCGCTCTGGGCGGCCCGCGCATCCTGGGCAATGGCCAGCTGGCGGGCCAGTGCCTGGCGCGCCACCAGCGCGTCGGACACATCGCGGAAGGCGCCCTGCACGGTTTTCTCGTAGTTCGCCACGGCGATGTCGCGGCGCACCTCGGTCAGCCGAAGGTTGTTGCGCAAGCGTCCGCCGTTGAAGAGGGGCAGTGAAATACTGGGCGAGAACGTCCAGGCCTGGCTGCCGCTGTCGAACAGGCCACCGAGCTCGGCGCTGGCGGTACCCAGCAAGCCCGTGAGGGCCACGCGCGGGAAAAAAGCCGCACGCGCCGCGCCGATCTGCGCCTGGGCTGCGCGCAGCTGGTGCTCGGCCGCCATGATGTCGGGGCGCTGGACGAGCAGGTCGGAGGGCAGGCCCGCGCGCAGCGGCGGCATCGACAGGCTGTCCAGCCGCGCGGCTGCGGCGGGCGGTGCCACGGGCGACCCCACCAGCAGCGCCAGGGCGTTGGCCTGCTGCGCGCGCGCCTGCTCCAGCTGGGCGCCCAGTGCCTGGGCCTGGGTGAGCAGTGTCTGCACCTGGGTCAGGTTCAGCCGCGAGGCGGAGCCCACATCCACACGGCGCTGGAAGATGCGCAGGCTTTCCTGGCGGCTGGCGATGGCCTGGTGCGCCAGCTCCAGGCGTTCGTCGAGCTCCCGCAGTGCCAGTTCGCTCTGGGCGACCTGTGCGATCAGGCCCAGGGTGGCGGCGTGGCGGGCGGCATCGGTGGCCAGGTAGTTTTGCAGTGCCGCGTCGTTCAGGCTGCGCACCCGCCCCCAGAAGTCGATTTCCCAGCTGGCCAGGCCCAGGCCCGCCTGGTACTGGCTGCTCAGGAGGGGCTGGCCCGTCAGGTTCAGGTCGGCCGGCACGCGCGAGCGGTCCAGGCTCGCCTGGGCGCCGAAGGTGGGCAGCAGATCGGCGCGCTGGATGCCATGGGCGGCGCGGGCCTCCTGCACGCGCAGCGCGGTGGCGCGCAGGCCGCGGTTGTTCGCTAGCGCCTGGGCAATCAGGGTTGGCAGGCGCGGGTCGGTGAAATAGTCGCGCCAGCCGGTGGTGGCGGCCGGGGTGCCCTCGTCGGGCGCGGGCATGGCGTAGTGCGCAGGCACCGGCAGGGCGGGCGTTTCATGGGGTGGCGCCATGGAGGCGCAGCCGGCCAGCGCCCCGATGGCGGCCACCAGGGGGAAGGCGCGCAGTGCGGTGGGATGACTGGTGTGGTACGGGTGGCGATCCATGGCTATTTCTGCAGCACATAGGTGCCCGGGGCGTCGCCGACGGGCTTGTAGGCGCCCGACCCGGTGCGTGGGGGCTTGACCGGTGCGCCCGAGCGCGCCTTCAGCCACGCCAGCCAGGCGGGCCACCAGGAGTCGGGTGTTTCCGGGGCGGTGGCCAGCCACGCGTCAGGCGGCAGGTAGTTGCCGCCCGCCGGACGGGTCAGCATCTGGAAATGCCGGCGCGGGTTGCCGGGCGGGCTGACGATGCCTGCATTGTGGCCGCCACTGGTGAGCACGAAGGTGGTTTCGGCGGGGCTCAGCTGCTGCAGCTTGAAGACCGAACGCCAGGGCGCCACATGGTCGGTGACGGTGCCGACCATGAAGGTGGGCAAGGTGATGTCGCCCAGCGCCACGGGCTTGCCGCCCACCGGGTAGCGGCCTTCGCTGAGGTCGTCGTCGAGGAACAGCCGGCGCAGGTACTGCGAGTGCATGGTGGCCGGCATGCGCGTGGTGTCGGCGTTCCAGGCCATCAGGTCGTTCACGGGGGGCCGCTCGCCCAACAGGTATTCGTTGACCAGGCGCGACCAGAGCAGGTCGTAGGAGCGCAGCATCTGGAACGCGCCGGCCATCTGGGCCCCGGTGAGGTAGCCGGTCTGGGCCATTTGCGCTTCCAGCAGGCTGATCTGGCTGTTGTCGATGAACAGGGCCAGTTCGCCCGGCTCGGTGAAGTCGGTCTGCGCCGCGAACAGCGTCATGGAGTCCAGGCGCTCATCCCCGTCGCGCGCCATGGCGGCGGCCGCAATCGCCAGCAGCGTGCCACCCAGGCAGTAGCCGGCGGCGTGCACCTTGGCCTGGGGCACGATGGAGTGAACGGCGTTCAATGCGGCGTGAAAGCCCTGGTCCAGGTAATCGTCCATGCCCAGATCACGGTCCTCGGGACCGGGGTTGATCCAGGAAATACAGAACACCGTGTGCCCCTGGTCCACCAGATATTGGATGAGCGAGTTGGGGGGCGACAAGTCGAGGATGTAGTACTTCATGATCCACGCCGGCACGATCAGGATCGGTTCGGGGTGCACGGCTTGGGTGGTGGGCGTGTACTGGATCAGTTCCATCACGCGGTTCTTCAGCACCACCTTGCCGGGGGTGATGCCCACATCGCGGCCGACCACGAAATGCTCGGCGCCCGCGGGTGGTGCGCCTGCGGCATGGCGCCTGGCGTCCTCCAGCAGATGGAGCGCGCCACGCGCCAGGTTGGCGCCGCCTTGCGCGAGCGTGCGGTTCAGCACCACGGGGTTGGTGGCCAGCTGGTTGCCGGGCGAGAACACGTCGAGGAACTGCCGGGCCGCGAAGGCCACCATGTCTTCGTGGTGCTTGTCCACCCCCCACACGCCGTGCGTTGCGGCGGCCCACCATTGCTCGGTGAGCACAAAGGACTGGTGCACGAGGTTGAAAGGCCACTGCTGCCACGCGGGGTCGGCAAAGCGCCGGTCCTGGGCAGGGGTCGCCACGGCATGGCGGGCTTCCTTGTCGGGGCCGGCCGCCATCCGGGCCTGGGCGTAGGCGGCCATCTCCTGCCCCTGGCGCAGCGCCAGGTGCGCCAGGTCCATGCACTTGCCTGGCGAGGCGGCCAGATGCAGGGCCCAGTCACTGCCCGCCATCAGGGCGGAGGCGTGGAACAGCGACGCGACGCTGCGGGCCAGTGCCGCATGGACGGTGGGGTCGAGCCTCTCGGCCATGGACAGGGGCGTGTTGGTGGGGGTTGGCATGTGGGGAGTCTCCGGCGAAGAGCGGGCCAAGGGTGCCGGGATACTTTACGAAGTGGCGGCGTGTGCGAATTGACGTGTGTCAATTTGTGGCGGATTGCCGACGGGGCGGCCGCTGTCAGCGCACCCGCATAGGCAGGGACCAAGACACAACGATGTCAACGATGTCCCCGCCGAACGCGCCGAACGCGCCGAACGCGCCGAACGCGCCGTCGCACGATGCCCTGCGGTGCGCGTGCGGGGATGTGAATCCGGGCGCGAATTCAGCCGGGCGCGAAGTGATCGAATGATGCGTAGCGCCGTGCGACCGGCTGCCCCTGCGCATCCACCAGCCGCAGGCCCGGCGTGGCCTCGATGCGACCGATGCGCGTGACGGGCGTGTCGCTGGCCAGGGCCGCGGCGGCCACCGCAGCGCGCCGGGCCAGCGGGGCGGTGAACGCCAGTTCGTAGTCGTCGCCCCCCGCCAGCGTGCATTGGCGAACCAGTTCGGGATCAAATCGGCCGATAGATTTTGGTGGATAGGCGCTGGCAGCTATCAAATTTGAAATTATTTGGGTGTCGAGGCACGCCCCGACACCCGACGCTTTCAGGATGTGCGACAGGTCGCCCAGCAGCCCGTCGCTCACATCCAGGGCACTGCTGGCCACGCCGCGCAGGGCCTGGCCCAGGGCCACGCGGGGCGTGGGCTGCTCCAGCCGCAGGCGGCTGGCGGCCAGCACCTCGGGGGGCAGGACGATGTGTCCCTGCAGCGCCTCCAGCGCCAGGCGGGCGTCGCCCAGCGTGCCGCTCACATAGATGTCGTCACCGGGCCGTGCGCCGCTGCGCAGCAGGGCTTGGCCGGCTGGCACTTCGCCGAACACGGTGATGCAGATATTGAGCGGGCCCTGCGTGGTGTCGCCTCCCACCAGCTCGCAGCCATGGGCATCGGCCAGCGCCAGCAACCCGCTGGAGAAGCCCGCCAGCCAGGCCCCATCCACGCGGGGCAGCGCCAGCGCCAGCGTGAAGGCCAGCGGGCGCGCGCCGCAGGCCGCCAGGTCCGACAGGTTCACGGCCAGCGCCTTGTGGCCCAGGCGTTCGGGGGCTACGTCGGCAAAGAAATGCCGGCCCTCCACCAGCATGTCGCTGGACACGGCCAGCTGCATGCCCGGCGTGGGCGCCAGCAGCGCGCAGTCGTCGCCCACGCCGAGCGCGGCGCGCTGCACGGGCCGCGTGAAATAGCGTGCGATCAGGTCGAATTCACCCATGGGTGAGGATTGTGCGGTGTATCGAGTGCAGAGCCGCCAGTGCGTGGTACGGGCGCTGGCGGCGTCCCCCTGGGGAAAGGCGCCGAAGGCGACTCAGGGGGGATCAGTTCGTGCCACGAAAGCGCAGCGCGGCCTGGCGGCTGACTTCGGCCAGCAACTGTTCTTCGCGCTGGCACTCGCGCAGCCAGCGGGCGTCGTTGTGACCGGCTTCGGCCTCGGTGCGCAGCATGTGCATGGCGTTCGATGCACCTTGCATGGCGGCGTGTCCGGCGATCTGGTCCATGGTCATGCGGATATGGTCGCGCAGCGGCATGTGGCTGCCGGTGGCCGGGTCCACATACACGGCGTCCATGCCAAAGCGGCAGGCCTGAAAGCGGTTGTAGGTGTAGACGAGGTAGTCATCTTCCTGGGGCATGAACGGCTGCTCGGCCAGGAACCATGCGCCCAGCGACTGCACGAAACCGGCCAGCGCGGCGGCGCGCTCGATGGTCAGCGGGGTGTCGAACACGCGGATCTCGATGGTGCCGAACTCGGGCTTGGGGCGGATGTCCCAGTAAAAGTCCTTCATGCTCTTGACCACGCCGGTGCGCGTCATCTTGTTGAAATAGGCCGTGAAATCGTCCCAGGTCAGCGCAAACGGCGCACGGCCCGACAGCGGAAACGCAAACACCGAGTTGAGCCGCGCCGAGTCGAACGCCGTGTCCTGCCCCTGCACGTAGGGGCTGGACGCCGACAGCGCAATGAAGTGCGGGATGTAGCGCGACATGCGGTGCAGCATCAGGAGCGCCGCGTCGGCATCGGGACAGCCGATGTGCACATGCTGGCCAAAGATGGTGAACTGCTTGGAGAGGTAGCCATACAGCTGCGACAGTTCCTGAAAGCGCGGTTTGTCGTAGATGCGCCGCTCATGCCACTGCTGGAACGGGTGTGTGCCGCCACCCACCACGGCAATGTTGAGCTTGTCGGCGCTCTTGACCAGCGCTTCGCGGATGGGACTGAGCTGACCCAGCACCTCGCTGGCCGAATGGCAGATGCCGGTGGAGATCTCGATCATGCTGTTGGTCATCTCGGGGACCACGCTGCCGGGCAGCGGCACCTTGCGCATCAGGCGCAGCATGTCTTCGGCGTAGGGCGCCAGGTCGTAGTCGTGGGTGTTGACCAGCTGCAGTTCCAGCTCGACGCCCAGCGTCAGCGGCTCGGAATGGTGAAATGCTTCAAGACTCACTGCTGTCTCCATGGCCGCCGCGCGCGAGCGGGGCCCAGGGTTTGGAACTCTCGCCCGCGCGGTAGATGGCCACCGTGGCGATCACGGCACCCAGCACTTCCATGAGCAGGATGGCCGGCAGCGCCACGCGGGCGATCAGATGGCCCGTGGAGGGCGATGCCACCACGAACTGCGATGCGATCAGCAGCGCGATGGCCGACATGGGTGTCATGGCGCAGCCCACCCACAGGGCCTGGCGCCAGCTGGCGCCGCTGCCCACATTGCCCAGTCCCACGCCCACGGCCTTGGCCACCAGGCGCACGGCGATCAGCGCCAGCACCACGCCGGCCACGGGGCCGCTCCAGTCGGCCTGCGCCGCTACCGTGGACACCAGCACGAACATCAGCATGGTGAGCAGCGACGAGGCGGTGCCCAGCTGGCGCGGCCAGGCCCAGGGGCGCGGATTGAGCTGCTTGAGCAGCATGCCGCCCAGCAGCGCCGCCAGGGGGGCAGAGCCGCCCATGTGCGCGGCCACCGCCGTGGCCGCGGCGATCAGGGCCAGCAGCAGCATGGAGGTGTTCTCGCTGGTGGGGTTCATGAAGCGCAGGGCCATGCGCAGCACCAGCGACAACACGGCCGCCACGATGATCGACACGCCCAGCACCACCACCACGGGATACATGGTGTCGAGCAGCGTGACGCTTTGGCGGTTGATCTGCTCTGCGCGGGCGCTGCCCAGCGTCAGCGCATACAGGGTGGACAGGGTGGCGAGCACGATGGCGCGCTCGGTCACCGGGCCGGCTGCGCGGGTGTCCGCCACCACGCGCGTGAGCACGGCGGGCGAAGCCGCGAGAGCCACCAGGGCCAGGGGGGCGGCCACATGCGCAGGCATGTCGAGCCACACCAGCACCCAATAGACGGCAAAGTAGGTCAGCGCCGATTCGGCAATGCTCTGCACCAGCACCATGGGGTTGTGGCGAAACCAGCGCAGCGGAATGCGCGCGCCGCATTCGAACAGCACGATGGAGATACCGAGCTCCAGCAGAAACAGCCCAATGCCCTGCAACGGCCACACCGCCCCGCTGAAGCCCGCCAGACCGGCAACGGTGCCGACCAGGGAATAGCCCACCACCTTGGGCAGACCCGTGTGGCGCTGGGTGAGGTAGCCCACCATGGCGGCCACTGCCAGCAGCAGTGACCACTGCACGGTGGGCAGCCCCGCCGAAGGGCGCAGCCACTGGGCCCAGAAGCTCAGGATTTCATTCATGTCATAGGTCCTCTCCATCAGACGGGCAGCGCCCGGTGGACGGGAAGAAAAAGCAGGCTGCCAGCCGGCCCCGCAGTCCTTCCCGGCGGTTGCCTGAATTTACCTGCGCAAACGCGAGGCCTCTGTAGGACAGGGGCGTTCGTGCTGGCGCAGGCCAGTTACGCCCGAATCAGGCGGCCCGGCGTTCAGGTACGAAAAAGCTCAGAGGCGCCTTGCGCAGGCGGCGCCGCATCGCTGCATAGATGCGTGAGCGGTCTACACCGCTCACGTTGTGGGCACGCAATGCCAGGCGAAAAGCCAGGTAAAAACTCACACTGACATTGAGGGCGCCGAGCAGGGGAATGGTAGCAAGGGCCCACCAGAACGCACTTTGGTGAAAGGTGTTCCAGCCCAAGGCCGCCGTGGCCGCACCCAGCTGGCCCGAAGACAGTGTGACATGGCGCACATCCAGCCCCAGCCCGAAAAACCCTGCAAACGCCGGGACCAGGCCGAGCATGAAGCCCAGCGAGATGTTGGCGGCAAAACCCGACAGGTTTTCGCGCAGGAAGCGTGCCCAGCGCGCCGCACGTTCCTGGCCCAGGCGGGCGGTGATGCGCGGGTTGTAGTGCACGGCCGAGTCGAGCCGGTGCAGCACGAACCAGTTTTCGGTCCAGCCGGCGATGATGCTGGACGCGAACAGCAGCACGCCGGTGAATGCGGCAAACAGCAGCGAGGGCCCCAGCAGGTGCAGGGACTCCAGCACATGGCCCGCCTCGTCCGCACTGATGGCCGGAGAGCCCTTGGCCCAGGCCATCAGCAGCGCCAGGCCCAGAACCAGGGGGGACACCACCAGCACATTGCCCAGCACGGCCGCCACCTGCGAGCGCACCAGGTGGGTGACTTCGTCCACGAACGACTCGATGGCCTCGCCCGAAGCCAGTTCCTTGAGCTTGGCCGCCATGGCGGGTGCCGTCATGGCCGGCTGCTTGGTCGCCACGGTGAAATGCAGCAGCTGCACCAGCACAAAGCTCGCCGCATAGTTCACGCCGGCCCAGAAACCGCCCCAGAACGCCGACAGGGCCAGCGCATACAGGCCAAACTTGACCAGCGTGGTCAAGGCCATCACGGCGCCCCCACCGGCGGCCTTTTTTACCATCGAGCGGTACTCGGCCGCCGTGCGCGTGATGTAGTGCTCGCCCGTCTCGGCGCTGCGCTCGGCCACCTTGGCCGCCAGCAGCGAGGAGTTGGAGGCCAGCAGCGCCCGCAGGCTGCGCCGCTCCCGCCCCACCTCCACCAGGTGCGCCAGAAGGCGGGCCGCGGTAACGGCGGGCTGGGGAGACAGCAGGCACTCGAGCAGTTCCCGCACCCGCAGGATGCGCGCGCGCAGCTGCCGCAGCCGAAACACCAGGTCCACGGAAATGCCGTTGTCCTCGAAGTGGGTGTACACGGTGGCTGCAGCGGCCCGGCAGGCTTCCAGGCGCTCGCGCAGGCGCTGGGCGGCCTCCTGCAGCCGGTCGGGCGTGCGCAGCGCGTGCAGCACCTCGGTGCGCAGGCTCTCCACGTCGCGAATCAGCGCATGAAAGGGCTGTGCTTCGCGGGCGGACTCGCTCATGCGCAGGCGCAAGCCGGGCGCAAAACCGGTCGAAAGGATCTGCCCTGCGCAGTAGGTGATGGCGTCGAGCAGCGCATGCTGCCAGCGTGATGCACCCTGGGGGCTTTGCGGCATCAGCAGGGCCGCCAGCCGGTTCAGCAGGGTTTCGTCCAGCGCGCCGAGCCACTTGGCATCGAAAGCGCTGGGCAGAGCCAGTACGAAGAGTTCCGAGGCGTCAATGGTTTCGGGGCTGTGCGGCAGCAGCTGGTTGCGCAGTCGCTCTGCCGCTTCGCTGAGCACGGCCGTGTCCTTGGCGAAACCAAAATCGGCCAGCAGCGTGGTGATGTCCACGGACTCCACGAGGGTGGCCCACCAGGCCTGCAGCCGGGGCTGTACGTCAGAGCGCGCCTCGACCGCTTCCAGGAACAGCTGCACACGCGCCGTGGCGCCCGGCACCGAATCGCGCGCGCCGCGCACCCAGTTCAGCAGGTCGATCAGCCACAGGTGGCGCTGTGCCATTCCTGCCTGCGGGTCCAGCGCCGCCAGCAGTCCTGCCAGGTCGGTGGCTGGCCGTTTCAATGCAGCACCCTGCCGGCCAGCGGTTGTCCTGAGGCCCCGGGATGGGTGGCTTCCAGCACAAACAAGGGTACCGGGCAGCTGAACGGCTCGCCGTCTTCCGCCACGCAATGGAATGTGCCATGCATAGTGCCGCTGGCGGTACGCAGGCCGCATCCGCTGGTGTACTGGAACGACTGCCCGGGCTGGAGCAACGGCTGCTGTCCCACCACGCCGAGGCCCTTGACTTCTTCCGTGTGGCCCCTGGCATCGCTGATGACCCAGTGGCGCGAGATCAGCTGTGCGGGCGTATCGCCCGTGTTGGTGATGGTGATGGTGTAGGCAAAGCGGAAGACGCCGGAGTCCGGGGAGGATTGTTCTGGCAGGTACTCCGGCTGTACCTGCACGTCAAACTGGTACTTGGGCATGGACGGATGGTAACTGCGACAATCGCGCCATGAGCCGTACTTTTCGCATTGCCCCTTCGATCCTCTCTGCCGATTTCGCCCGCCTGGGTGAAGAGGTGCGCAGCGTCATTGCCGCCGGTGCCGACTGGATCCACTTTGACGTGATGGACAACCATTACGTGCCCAATCTCACCTTCGGCCCCATGGTCTGCCAGGCGCTCAAGCCGCATGCGAGGACGTCCGCCGGCGTGGCGGTGCCCGTGGACGTGCACCTGATGATCCAGCCCGTGGATGCCCTGGCCGCGGCGTTTGCCGAGGCGGGCGCAGACTACATCAGCTTTCACCCCGACGCCTCGGGCCATGTGCACCGCAGCATCCAGGCCATTCGCAGCAAGGGCGTGAAACCGGGCCTGGTGTTCAACCCGGCCGAGCCGCTGGATGTGCTGGATTGGGTGATCGATGACATCGACCTCATCCTGATCATGAGCGTGAACCCCGGCTTTGGTGGCCAGAGCTTCATCGATTCGGCCCTGCGCAAGATCGAAGCCGTGCGCAGGCGCATCGATGCATCGGGCAAGGACATCCGCCTGGAAGTGGATGGCGGCATCAAGGCGGACAACATCCGCCGCGTGGCCGATGCAGGGGCGGACACCTTTGTGGCGGGGAGTGCGATTTTCGGCAAGCCCGATTACCGGGGTGTCATCGACGCCATGCGTGCGCAGCTGGCCTGCGAGATCGTAAACAGGCTCTGAGGACACCGCCGGCTTGCATCGCAGGGTTCAGGAAGCCGAAGCCAGTTGTTGTTGCACATGCGCCAACAGTCCGTCGCAGGCGTCTTCCAGCAGGTCCAGTACATGCTCGAAACCCTGTGCGCTGCCATAGTAGGGATCGGGCACCACGGGGCTGTCATGGCGCAGGCAGAACTCGGTCAGGCGCCGCAGGCGGTATTGCTGCCCGGGGGGGCAGCGGCGGTGCAGCTCTGACAGGTTGTCGTCATCCATGGCCAGCAGCAGGTCGAAGCGGTAGAAATCACCGTCGGTGACCTGGCGCGACCGAAGATCGGCCAGTGCATAGCCGCGCCGCCGGGCGTGGGCCTGTGCGCGGACGTCGGGTGGTTCGCCCCGGTGCGATCCGTGGGTTCCGGCGGAGTCGATGCGCACGCTTTCGACCAGCCCGGCGCGTGCGACACGCTGGCGAAACACGCCGAGTGCGCTGGGGCTGCGGCAAATGTTGCCCATGCAGACGAAGAGAACAGAAAACTGGTTCATTTCCTTGAATGCCCCCGTCGGGTGAGGGCGCGATTGTAGGGGCGCTGCATTCGCCGGTTCCATCGAAATGGCACGGCTTGAGGCGCAAAACATTTGGAATAAGATGATCGAACAGCATGGCTTGCGGTGTGAAGCGCTGGCCATCCAGCAACGCCGCGTTGGTTCACGGTGAGACCCATGTCTGCAGATAAACGGGGAGCAAGCAAACCATGTTGATCCAGCCGGTGGTGTTGTCCGGCGGTTCGGGCACGCGCCTGTGGCCGCTGTCGCGTGAAAAATACCCCAAGCAATTGCTCGCGCTCATGGGCGACGATTCGCTGCTGCAAGCGACTTTGCGTCGGGTGGAGGGGACGCCTGGCGCCGACATCGCACCACCGCTGGTGGTATGCAACGAGGAATACCGTTTCGTGGTGGCGGAACAATTGCGTGTGATCGGCATGCAAGGCCGCATCGTGCTGGAGCCGGTGGGCCGCAACACCGCTCCCGCACTCACGCTTGCGGCGCTGGCCGCGCAGTCTGGCGGCGCCGATCCGGTGTTGCTGGTCATGCCCTCGGACCACGTGGTTGCCCAGCCCGCAGTCTTTCAGGAAGGCGTGCGCCACGCCGCGAGGCTTGCGCAGGATGGCGCCATCGTCACTTTCGGCATCACCCCGGATCGACCCGAAACGGGCTACGGTTATATCCAGGCGGGTGCCTCGGTGGGGGAGGACGGCGCTCGCGCCATCACCCGTTTTGTGGAAAAACCCGATCTCGCCACGGCCGAAAGCTATCTGCAAGCGGGCGATTACCTCTGGAACAGCGGCCTGTTCGTGCTGCGTGCTTCCGTCTGGCTCGAAGCGCTGGAGCGGTGCCGTCCCGATATCCTGGCTGCATGCCAGGCGTCGTGGAAAGATGGCGTATCCGACCTGTCGTTTCTGCGGGTCGAGGTCGAGGCATTCGCTGCCTGCCCGAGCGATTCCATCGACTACGCCGTGATGGAGCGATTGGGCGGAGCGCAGTCTCTGCTGGATCTGCCATCGGGTGTGGTGGTGCCGTTGTCGGCTGGCTGGTCCGACGTGGGCGCCTGGGACGCACTGTGGCAAATCCTGCCCAAGGATGCGCAGGGCAATGTGGCGCAAGGGCGGACGCTGATGCAGGACAGCTGCAATACCTTGGCGCTGTCTTCGGGGCGCCTGCTGGCGTGTGTCGGCGTGCAAGGGCTGGTTGTGGTGGAGACGCCTGACGCAGTGCTCGTGGCCGATCAGCGCCACACCCAGGAGGTGAAAAAAATTGTCGACCGTCTCAAACGTGACGGCCGTACCGAGGGACTGCTGCACCGCAAGGTATATCGCCCCTGGGGCTGGTACGACGGCGTTGACGCGGGTGAGCGCTTCCAGGTCAAGCGCATCCTGGTCAAGCCTGGCGGCAAGTTGTCGCTGCAGATGCACCACCACCGGGCCGAACACTGGATCGTCGTGCGTGGGACGGCCCGCGTGACCAAGGGTGACGAGGTGTTTCTTCTTTCCGAGAACCAGTCCACCTACATCCCTTTGGGGGTGACGCATCGCCTGGAAAACCCAGGCCAGGTCGATCTGGAGATGATCGAGGTGCAGTCCGGCTCGTATCTGGGGGAGGACGACATCGTGCGGTTCGACGACCTGTATGGGCGCTGATGACCGCGTTGACACCATTGGACTGGAACTACCTTGCATGAAGACTGAAAGAAAACCCCCATATGTACTTGTGACCGGCGCGGCTGGCTTCATTGGCAGCCATGTGGTTGAGCGCTTGCTGGCGCGTGGCGACCGGGTTCTGGGCCTGGACAACCTCAATGATTACTATGATCCGGCGCTCAAGCAGGCCAGGCTCCGGCGACTCGAAGGGGCGCCAGGCTTTCGTTTTGTGCGGCTCGACCTGGCCGATCGCACTGGAATGGCCGATCTCTTTGCCGCCGAACGCTTCGACGGCGTCATCCACCTTGCCGCCCAGGCCGGCGTGCGCTACAGCATCACCCATCCCAATGCCTATCTGGACTCCAACCTCACAGGTTTTGGTCATGTCCTGGAGGGTTGCCGCGCCCTGGGTGTCGCGCATCTGGTGTATGCGTCCAGCTCCAGCGTCTATGGCGGCAACACCAAGATGCCGTTTGCCGAAACGGATGCCGTCGATCACCCCGTGAGCCTGTATGCCGCCACCAAGAAAGCCAATGAGCTCATGGCCCATACCTACAGCCATCTCTATGGTTTTCCAACCACCGGGCTGCGCTTTTTCACGGTCTATGGCCCCTGGGGGCGGCCCGACATGGCGTACCACCTCTTTACCCGTGCCATCCTCGCCGGCGAACCCATTTCAGTTTTCAACCATGGGGACATGCGGCGCGATTTCACCTACATCGATGACATCACCGAGGGCGTGTTGCGCGTACTGGATAAACCTGCTACCCCAGAACGCATGGGCGCGGCCCCTTACCGGGTGTTCAACATCGGTAACAGCGAGCCTGTGCCCCTGCTCGATTTCATCCGTTGCATAGAAAACGCGCTCGGCAAGGCGGCTATCCGGCAGCTGCTTCCCATGCAGCCCGGGGATGTGCCGGCAACCTATGCCAGCACCCAGGCACTGCGGGACTGGGTGGGTTTTGCGCCGTCGACGCCGCTGGCGGAAGGCATAGAGAACTTCGTGCGTTGGTACCGGGCGTATTACCGCTGCGCTTGAGTCTGCCGGCCAAGGGTTGCGAGCGGGGGCGTTCGGGCGTTGTCCTCCGGAGGGGCACGGGGTTTGCCGTCAAGATGTAACGGCCCTGCGGGTATGGCCTCCAGGTTGGGAGCAGGTTTTTTGCGGTCAAAAAGGCATTTACGCGTGACATTCGTTCGGGGTATGCTGCAGCGAGGCTAGGTTATTCGGACTGTAGCCGTGCAAATGATGTAAGGGGTTGTGTCATGCAGAAATACGTTTCGACGCTCCTGGACTCCATGGTTCGCGCGGTGGCAATGGCCGCATTGGCAATGGCGGTGGCTGGCTGTGCGAGTTGGGCGGGAGCTGGCCATCCGGCAGCACCGGCCAAGGCATCCGCTCCGGATTACAACTACATCGTGGGGCCTGGCGATACGCTCAATATCATCGTCTGGCGCAATCCCGAGCTGTCGCAAGTGGTGCCCGTGCGTCCTGACGGGCAGGTGTCCACGCCGCTGGTTGACGGGCTCGTTGCGCAGGGTAAAACATCGGTGCAGATCGCCCGGGACGTTGAAAAGGAACTCGGTAAATACGTGCGTGATCCGGTCGTCACGGTCATCGTGACGGGGTTCGTCGGTCCCTATAGTGAACAGATCCGCGTGGTGGGAGAGGCCACCAAGCCGCAGTTCCTGCCCTACAAGCAAAAAATGACGGTCCTCGATGTGATGATCGCCGTGGGCGGCTTGACCGATTTTGCGGATGGCAACCGCGCAACCCTCGTGCGCTCGGCCGAGGGCAGCAAGCGCTACAACGTGCGCCTGAATGATTTGATCAAACATGGCGATATCGGCGCCAATGTGGAAGTGCTTCCCGGCGATATCCTCATCATCCCCCAAGGGTGGTTCTGACTTGCCTGAGTAAGGACTGGTGCCGGCGAGGCGCCCGGCGAACAGGACATGCGTGGAGGGGGATTGAATGGATGAGTTGCTAGGCCAGATCACCACAGCCGTTCGCGGCATGTGGATCTATCGCCGTTTAGCCATGCTGATCACCTGGCTGGTTGCTGCGGTGGGGGTGGGTGTGGTGCTCATGATGCCGGACCACTACCAGGCTTCGGCGCGCGTATTTGTCGATACGCAATCCATCCTGCGACCTCTCATGACGGGCATTGCCGTGCAGCCGAACATCGAGCAGCAGGTGGCCATGCTCAGCCGCACGCTCCTGAGCCGGCCGACCGTGGAGCGACTGGTCCGCACCGTTGACCTGGATCTGGGGGCGCATTCCAAGGCGGCCAAGGATGCGGTGGTCGATGCCGTGACCAAGTCCATCAGCATCCAGACCACCGGACGGGACAACCTCTACACGCTGTCCTATCGCGACCAGAATCCCGAGAAAGCGCAGCGCGTCGTGCAGGCTCTGCTGACCATCTTCGTCGAATCCAGCCTGGGTGCATCGCGCCAGGATTCGGACAGTGCGCGGCGTTTTCTGGACGAGCAGATCAAGAGCTATGAAGCCAAGTTGACGGACGCAGAAGGTCGCCTCAAGGCGTTCAAGCTGCGCAACATCGAATTGCAGTCCCAGAGCGGCCTGGACTCTGCAGGGCGGGCCGCCGAAATCGGCAATCTTCTCAGTCAGGCCAGGCTGGAACTGCGTGAGGCCGAAAGCGCGCGCGCGGCGGCAAGCCGCCAGCTGGAAATGCTGCGCGCGCAAACGGGCGAGTCGCTCCTCGGTTCTGCGGTCGGCATACAGACGCCTGAGCTGGACGCACGCCTTTATGAGCAGAAGCGCAATTTGGATACCCTGCTTCAGCGCTACACCGACGAGCACCCTGATGTGGTCAACACGCGCAGATTGATCGGGGAGCTGGAAACGCAAAAGCGTCGCGAAATGGAAGAGCTGCGGCGCAAAGCCCAGGCGGCGCCCGGATCGCCGGCAGTTCCAACCAACCCGGCGGCGGTGGAGCTCAGCCGCATCTATTCTGCCGCCGAGGTTCAAGTCGCTTCGCTGCGCGCGCGGGTGGTCGAGTACGAGTCACGCGCCAACCGTGTGCAGCAGCAACTCAAGGTGGCTCCCCAGTTGGAGGCAGAGTTGGCGCAGCTCAACCGGGACTATCAGATCAATCAAAAAAACTATGCGGATCTGGTGTCGCGCCGTGAGTCGGCCATGATGTCGGGGCAGCTGGAAAACACGTCCAATGTGGCCGAATTTCGCGTCATCGACCCGCCGCGCGTGGCTCCCAAGCCCGTTGCGCCCAATCGGGTGCTGCTGATGCCCATCACCTTGCTGGTGGCCTTGGGTGCGGGGCTGGGCATGGCGTTTCTCATGAGCCAGATCCGGCCGGTGTTCTTCGATGGCGTTGCCTTGCGCCAGTTGACCCAGCTGCCGTTGCTGGGGGTGGTGGATCTGATCCCCAGCGATGATTTCCGCCAACGCGAATCGAGAAGTTTCAAACGCTTCATCATGGCCTTGCTGGCGCTCGTTTTCCTCTATGCGGGCGGCATGCTTGCGCTGTCCTACCTGTCGGGCCTTCTGGGGTGACATGCCATCATGACAAGTTCCATTGAAAAAGCGGCCCAGCGGCTAGAGCAACTGCGAAAGGCGGGGGCGCCCATGCCAGGCGACGGTGTGCCATCTGAAGGGTTTGCCGCGCCGGGCACCTTGCAGCCGCTCACACCAACGGACTCGCCCGCACAAGATGTGGCCGTCGATGTGCCGCGCAGCGAGCCAGCTTCCAAGCCGGGGTCCAAGAGCGTGCATATCGATTTGACGGCCTTGGCTGCGGCAGGCTTTGTCACGCCTCATGCGCCTCGGTCCGCCACGACGGACCAGTTTCGTGTCATCAAACGGCCACTCCTGGAAAATGCAACGGGCAAAGGTGCATCGGCGGTGGCCAATGGCAACCTCATCATGGTCACCAGTTCGTTGCCTGGGGAAGGCAAGACCTTCACCGCCATCAACCTGGCCATGAGTCTGGCAATGGAGCTGAACCACACGGTGATGCTGGTGGATGCCGATGTCGCACGCCAGTCCGTCATGAAAACGCTGGGTTTGCAGCCAGCACCTGGGCTGCTGGACTTGTTGCTGGACGACAAGATCGGACTGCCCGACGTACTGCTGCGCACCAACATCGACAATTTCACGCTGTTGCCGACGGGTCTGCCGAATCCGCGTGCGACCGAATTGCTGGCCAGTGATGCCATGGTCGCCCTGCTCAACGACATGGGCAAACGCTACAGGGACCGCATCATCGTTTTCGATTCGCCTCCATTGCTGCTGACCACCGAAGCGCGGGTGCTGGCCAGCCACATGGGCCAGGTCGTCATCGTGGTGCAGGCCGAGAAAACGCTCCAGTCCCAGGTCCAGTATGCCCTGTCCACCATCGAAGCCTGCCCCATCAGGCTCATGGTGCTGAACCAGGTGCGCAGCCGTGGCCTGGATGCCTATGGTTATGGCTACGGCCACGGCTTTGGTTACGACCAGAACGCCGGCGAGCCCAGGCCAGCCAAGGCCGTGGCATGACATAAAAGGAGAACGCGCGTGAACCTGTCGCAGCGGCGCACCCTAAGTATTTCCCTTCGCCGCGCCTCGTTGGTGCTGGCCATGGGGCCGATACTTCTGCCTGGCACGGCCACGGCGCAACAGGAAGAGGCGCAGGCAGCAGCACGCCAACCCAGCCTGGTATTCGAGCCGCGGATTTCGGTGCAGCACACCATCACCAACAATGCCCGGCTGCATGCCACCGGCATCAGCGACCAGGTGACGGAGGTGATTCCAGGGTTTCAGCTGATCAGCAACACGGCCCGTGTCAAAGGGTTTGTCGATTACTCGCTGCACGATACCTATTACGCACGGGAGTCAGGCTTTAATCAGATCCGGCACAGCCTGAATGCCCGCGCTGTCGTTGAGGCGATCGAGCAATGGGCCTTTATCGATGTGTCCGGCGTCGTCGCTTCGCAGCCCATATCGGCTTTTGGTGCGCCGGTCGATGGCACTCCCGCCAACCCCAACACTTCCCAAACTTCGAGTTTCCGCTTGTCGCCGTACCTGCGAGGTCGTCTCGGGTCCGCGGTGGATTACGAGGCGCGTTATAGCGTGCAAGACACGCAGACCAAGACTGGCCGTCGTTCGGATGTCACGGCGCAAGACTGGCTCTTGCATCTGGGTAACAGGGGGAGCGGTAAATTGCTGGGCTGGTCCGCAGATGCCGCCCATCAGGTTGTCGATTATTCGCTCGGTCGGAGTATCGAAACCACGGCGCTGCGTGCGCGGGTGAGCTGGGCTGTCACGCCGCAATGGGTTCTCACAGGGATTGGGGGAACCGAATCGACCAATCAGCTCTCGCTGACACAGGAGTCTCACCGCATCTCGGGTTTTGGCGTCAACTGGCAGCCATCGGAGCGATCGCGACTGTCTTTTGAACGTGAGAGCCGTTACTTCGGCGAATCCCACAACGCCGCACTGGAGCACCGCACCGGGCGCACCGTCTGGCGCTACACCGATGTCAAGGCCATTTCCAACGGGTTGGGCGCGCAGTCGGCCTCGCTGGGGTCTCTGTTCGATCTGCTGGAGGGCTTCTATACCCCCCTGGAGCCTGACCCCATTCGGCGTACACAGCTCGTACTGGCAGAAATTGAACGCTTGGGTTTGCCTGCCAACGTCCAGGTGTTTCAGGATTTCCTCCGGTCATCGACCGCGTTGCGGCGGGTGCAGCAACTTTCCCTGGCACTGCTGGGCCAGCGCAGCACCATCACGCTGGCCGTGTCGCGTTCGGATACGCGTTCAATTGGCGGTGTGCTCCAGCTGGGCGATGATTTCGACGCCAATTCCCGCATTCGCCAGCATGGCTGGAACCTGTGGCTTGCGCACCGTCTCACGCCGAATTCTTCGGTCCATGCGAATCTCGGCGTGCAGCGCAGTGAAGGCAGTTTGCCAGGGCTGGAAACCCGGGTGCGCTCACTCGTGTTGGGCGGGAACACGCTGTTGGCCCCCCGCACCAGTGGGGGGCTCCAGATACGCCGCGTTGTGTCGGATGGCGTCGCCAGCCCCTACCGCGAATCAGCCATCGTCGGAACGATCACACACCGGTTTTGATCCATGTATGAAGCGTTCTATGGGTTGAACAGCAAACCCTTCCAGCTCAATCCCGATCCCGGCTTCTATTTCAGTAGCAAGCAGCACCAGCGCGCACGCGCGTATTTGGAATATGGCGTGATGCGCTGCGAAGGGTTCATCGTGATTACGGGGGAGGTCGGGGCGGGCAAGACCACGATTGTCCGCGGTCTGATCGACAGCCTGGATCCTGAAACCGTTGTGGCGGCCCATCTGGTGAGTACGCAGTTGGGGGCCGAAGATACCTTGCGTTTGGTGGGTGCCGCTTTCGGGATCCATGTGCGGGGTGTCTCCAAAGCAGACCTGCTGCTGGCACTGGAGGCCTTTTTCGTCGCCCAGACGCTGCAAGGAAAACGATGCCTGCTGATCGTGGATGAAGCGCAGAACCTTCAGCCACAGGCGGTGGAGGAACTGCGCATGCTGTCGAATTTCCAGAATGGCCAGCACGCACTGCTGCAGACTTTTCTGGTGGGCCAGCCCGAGTTCCGCGAAATCCTGCAAAGCCCAGGCATGGTGCAACTGCGCCAGCGCGTGACTGCCACATGCCACCTGGGGCCCCTGGAGGCGGATGAAACCCGCGAGTACATCCAGCATCGCCTGAAATGCGCGGGTGCCAGCGACAAGCCTACCTTCGACCCCGCAATATTCGATGGAATCTACCGCTACACAGGCGGAATTCCGCGGCGCATCAATACCTTGTTCGACCGTATCCTGTTGCAGGGTTTCCTGACGGACCGGGCACACATTGATCTGGAACTGGTCGGCGAAATCATTCAAGAAGTGCAATCTGAAATGCTGGTTTCGTCCAAGGCAGCATCTCCTTGGGAGATGCCGTTGAGAGCGGCGACCCGAAGCGCTGCACACGAAGAACTGGTGGATGGCGAACTGGAATCGGAGACCTTGGGGCTGGATCTGGATCTGGATCTGGAGAGTTCGCTGGCGGACAGCATGTCGCAGCAACTTGCGCACATGACGGCCGAACAACTGAGTGCCCATTTGTTGCGGATAGAGCGCAGCGTGTTGCGCCAGGAGCGCGTGATCCTGGAAATCTTGGTGAATCTGCAAAAGCTGGTGGTTGCAAGTCGGCATGCGCACTCAGACAGCGCCTCCGGCTAGAACAGGAAGTCCACCGCCATGCGCAGCATGCCCTCCATCACCAACGCGCTGACCATCGACGTTGAGGACTACTTTCAGGTGTCGGCTTTCGCGCCCTACATTGAACGCAGTGAATGGGACTTGCGTGAATGCCGGGTGGAGCGCAACGTGGATCGCATCCTGGCCTTGCTGCAAGAGAACAACGCCCATGCCACTTTCTTCACCTTGGGCTGGATTGCCGAACGGTATCCGGCTTTGGTGCGCCGCATCGTGGACGGTGGACATGAGCTGGCCAGCCATGGCTACGGCCATGAGCGTGTGAGTGATTTGTCCGAGGAGGCGTTCTTCCACGACATCCACCACGCCAAAGGCCTGCTGGAAGACATTGCCGGTGTGTGTGTGCAGGGATACCGTGCACCCAGCTTTTCCATCGGTTCAGGAAATTTGTGGGCGCTAGACACGCTGCAGCGTGCGGGCTACCGCTACAGCTCCAGCATTTACCCCATCCGGCACGACCATTATGGAATGCCGGATGCACCGCGCTTTGCCTATCAGGTACGCGACGGACTGATGGAGGTGCCGCCGACCACCCTGCGCATTTTCCACCGTAACTTGCCCTCGAGCGGCGGAGGTTACTTTCGCCTCCTCCCTTATGCGTTGTCGCGCTGGATGCTGCGTGAGGTGCATCGCCAGGACCATTCACCGGCCGTTTTTTATTTTCATCCCTGGGAAGTGGATGTCGAACAGCCGCGCGTCCAGGGCATCAGTTTCAAGACCCACTTCAGACACTATGTGAACATCGGTCGCATGGAACGGCGGCTGGGCCACCTGCTGCGGGACTTTCACTGGGGTCGCATGGACCATATTTTCCTTTCCCCGAAAGCGCAAGAGGTGCCCCTTGTCTGACGTTGCCGCCAGGCTCTCCATTGGCCGCCTGGACGTGCACAGCGCCGCCGACGCTGCGCGTTGGGACGCGTTTGTGCTGGGTTGTCCGCAAGCCACCTTTTTCCACCGCGCCGGCTGGCAGACGCTGATTCGCGAGGTGTTTCGCCACGACACCTACTTTCTCTATGCACAGGCCGGTGACAGCATCCGGGGGATATTGCCGCTGGGGCATGTCAAGAGCCGCCTGTTCGGCAATGCGCTCACCAGCCTGCCTTTTTCGGTGTATGGAGGCGTTGTCGCGCAGGACGAGGAAGCGGCTGCAGCGCTGGAGCGGGAGGCCGAGCAACTGGCCCAGCGCCTGGGTGTGGACCACCTGGAGTTGCGCCATGTGCAGCGCCGGCACGCCGACTGGCCGCTGCAAGACCTGTATGTGACGTTTCGCAAGTCCATAGCGCCGAAAGAAGAGGACAACCTGCTGGCCATCCCGCGCAAGCAGCGCGCCATGGTGCGCAAGGGCATCAAGAATGGGCTGACGTCCCATATCGACACCACGGTGGATCGGTTTTTTGCGCTCTATGCCGACAATGTGCACCGCCATGGAACGCCAGCCTTTCCCAAGGCCTACTTCAGCGGGTTGCGTCGCGTTTTTGGGTCTGACTGCGAGGTGCTCACCATTTGCGCGCCCGATGGCCGCCCCATCAGCAGCGTGCTGAGCTTCTATTTCCGCGACGAGGTGCTGCCTTACTACGCCGGTGACGACGAGGCGGCCAGGGAGCTGGCAGCCAACGATTTCAAGTACTGGGAGCTGATGCGCCTGGCCTGCGCCCGGGGGCTGAAGGTGTTCGACTATGGCCGCAGCAAGCAGGGCACGGGCTCGTATGCGTTCAAGAAGAACTGGGGCTTTGAACCCACCCCGCTGCACTACGAATACCGGCTGTACAAGAGCGACAGCGTGCCCCAGAACAACCCCGCGAACGCAAAGTACCGCTGGCTGATCGCTGCATGGCGGCGCATGCCCATTGGACTGGCCAACTGGCTCGGACCAAAAATCGTGCGCAACCTTGGCTGAGCACCACCAACGCATCACCACCATGGGCAACATCCTCTACCTGGTGCACAGATTGCCGTACCCGCCCAACAAGGGCGACAAGGTACGCTCGTACCACCTGCTGCGCCAATTGCAGCAGAACCACCGCGTTTTTCTGGGCACCTTCATCGACGACCCGGACGACGTGCAGCACCTGCCGGCACTGCAGGCCATGTGTCCAGACCTGCACGTGGAGCACATTCATTCACCTAGCGCCAAGGTCAAAAGTCTCCGCGGTCTCCTGTCGCGGGAAGCGCTCACGCTGGCCTACTACCGCAACCCCGGTATGCGGCGCTGGGTGGAGCAGACAACGGCGGAGCACAAGCTGCAGGCCAGCGTGGTGTTTTCTTCGGCCATGGCGCAGTATGCGCAGCCACTGTTGCCGCAGGTGCCCATGCTGGTGGACTTTGTCGACGTGGACTCTGCCAAATGGACCCAGTACGCCCCCGCACACCGCTGGCCCCTTTCCACGCTGTACCGCATGGAGGGGCGGCGCCTGCTTGCCTACGAGCGTGCGATGGCCATGCTGGCGCGTCGTTCGTATTTCGTGACGTCCAATGAAACCGCTTTGTTTTTGTCCCAGGCGCCGGAATGCGAGGGGCGTGTGCAGTCCATGGGCAACGGGGTGGATGCCGATTTTTTCATGCCAGAACCCCGGCGGCCCAACCCCTTCCAGGCCCATGAGCAGGCGGTGGTGTTCACCGGCGCCATGGACTACTGGCCCAACATTGACGGCGTCAGCTGGTTCGTGACCGACGTGCTGCCGCTGTTGCGCACGCGCTGGCCGCAGGTGCGCTTCTACATCGTTGGCCGCAGCCCCTCAGCACAAGTGCAGGCGCTGGCTTGTGGGCATGTGGTGGTCACCGGAACCGTGCCGGACGTGCGGCCCTATTTGCAATACGCCAGTGCGGTGGTGGCACCGTTGCGGGTTGCGCGTGGCATTCAAAACAAAATTCTGGAAGCCATGGCCATGCAAAGGCCCGTGGTCACGGTCAGCAGCTGTGCGGATGCCATCGGCGCGAGTGCGGGGCAGGGGCTGCTGCGCGCAGACTCGCCAGAAGAATTTGTGCAGGCCTTGCAGCCGCTGCTGGAGTCTCCCTACAACGCCGTAGCATTGGGGCACCAGGCCCGCCGCTACGTGGAGCAGGAGTGCAGCTGGCAGGCACATCTGAGTGGCATCGACCATTGCCTGGCCGGTATGCGTGCCTCGCATCCCTGCGATGTCATCGCATGAGAGGCCGAACGTGACTGGCCGCACCCAACTCCTCCCCCGCCATTGGCGCCGGCCCCTGGCTGCGCTGGTATTGCTGCATGCAGTCATTCTGATCGCCTACTGGCATTCGGCCTGGGGCATGGCGATGATCTGGGCGCGTTCCGACACCTACGCGCATGGTTTTGTGGTGCCCATCATCTCGCTCTGGCTGGTGTGGCGCCAACGCGCGGTGCTCGCACCCATGGTTCCCCGCCCGGGGCGGTTGGCCTGGTTGCTGATGGCGGGCGCGGCGGCGCTCTGGCTGGCCGGTGATCTGGTGGCCGTGAATGCCGCCACGCAACTGGCGTTGGTCACGCTGATCGTGCTGTCCGTACCTGCAGTGTTCGGTTGGCGCGTCGCCAGAGCACTGGCTTTTCCTTTGGGTTTTCTTTTCTTTGCCGTGCCCATCGGGGATTTCCTGTTGCCACGCCTGATGGATTGGACCGCCGATTTCACCGTGATGGCCCTGCGTGCGAGCGGGATTCCGGTCTATCGGGAGGGCCTGCAATTCATCATTCCTTCAGGAGCATGGTCGGTCGTGGAGGCGTGCAGCGGAATTCGCTACCTGATCGCTTCCGTGACCGTGGGCTGCCTGTTTGCGTACCTCAGCTACCAAAGCACGCGCAAGCGCCTGGTGTTCATGGTGGTGGCCATCCTGGTCCCGCTGGTGGCCAATTGGGTGCGCGCCTATCTGATCGTGATGCTGGGGCACCTCTCGGGCAACACCATCGCGACAGGGGTGGACCACCTCGTGTACGGGTGGTTGTTTTTCGGGATCGTGATCGGCGTGATGTTCCTCATCGGTGCGCGCTGGGTCGACCCCCTGCCGCCGCCGCCCAAGGCGGTGGTTCCTGGTGGCCTGGAGCCAACAGGCGCCGCTCCTCAAACGGCTTGGCTTGCGTTGGCGATCGCCTTTGCCGTGGTGCTGGCGCCGCATGGCGCGCTGGCGGTCATCGATTTGGGCGCGCAGACACGGCCTGTGCAAGTAGTCGAACCCATGGTTGCGGCCCCATGGCGTGCCACAGCGATGCCACCCAGCCACTGGCGGCCGGCTTTTGAACAGGCCTCTGACACGCTGGACATGGGCCTGACCGATGGCCGAAACCAGCCGCTGGGACTGCATGTCAGCTATTACCGCCAGCAAGACTACCAGCGCAAGCTGGTCAGTTCAGAGAGCGTGCTGGTGAAGAGCCAGGACCCGGTCTGGGTGCGTGTGGCCAGTGGTTCTGTCCATGCGCGGCTTCAAGGCCGGACCCTGCGTGTGGCAAGTGCCGTGCTGCGCCAACATGCGCCTGGCACGGTCGCCGATGCGCAGCGGCTGTTGGCTTGGCGCTTCTACTGGGTCCACGGCACTTTCACCGCCAGCGACTACGCCGGCAAGATCCAGGGGGCTCTGGGGCGCCTCAGCGGATGGGGCGATGACGGGGCCCATATCGTGATCTACACACCCTTGTCGGATGCCAGGGAGTCCGAGGCCGAGGCTTCTGCACGCCTGCAGTCCTATCTGGACAGCCAGGGCGACGCGCTGGTGGTGGCGCTGGAGCAAACACGAGGGCGCAGCTGACCATGTGTGGCATTTCCGGTCTTTTCGATACCCAGGGTATGCGCGCCTTCTCGCGCGACCTGATCGCACGGATCAATGACGTCCAGTCCCATCGCGGGCCCGACGAAGACGACGTGCATCTGGAGCCCGGGCTGGCGCTGGGCCATCGGCGCCTGTCCGTCATCGACCTGGCCACAGGCAAGCAGCCCCTGTTCAATGAAAACGGCACCGTGGGCATCGTCTTCAACGGCGAGATCTACAACTACCGTGAACTGATGTCCGAGCTCAAGGCCCTGGGCTACCACTTCAGGACACGCAGCGACACCGAAGTGGTCGTGCACGCCTGGCAAGCCTGGGGCGAGGCCTGTCTGCACCGGCTGCGGGGCATGTTTGCTTTTGCCCTGTGGGATCGCAGCCAGCAAACCCTGTTTCTTGCGCGCGACCGCATGGGCGTCAAGCCCATGCACTACGCCTGGCTGCCCGATGGCAGTTTCATCTTCGGCTCTGAACTCAAGGTGCTGACCGCACACCCGGGCTTTGTGCGCGACATCGACCCGCTTGCGGTGGAAGACTATTTCTCGTTCGGCTATGTTCCGGATCCGCGCTGCATTTACCGCAACGCCCACAAGCTGCCAGCGGCCCATTCCCTCACGCTGCGCCGCGGCGCCTCTGCCCCCGCCCAGCCGGTGCCCTATTGGGACGTGCATTTCAGCAATGACAACCCCATCGGACTGATAGACGCACAAGCCGAGCTGCGCGAGCGGGTGAAGGAATCGGTGCGGCTGCGCATGATCGCCGATGTGCCTCTGGGGGCCTTTCTCTCCGGCGGGGTGGACTCCAGCGCCGTGGTGGCCACCATGGCCGGTCTTTCAGACACGCCGGTTCACACCTGTGCCATTGGCTTCGACGATCCGCGCTTCAACGAATCCGCCTTTGCCCAGCAGGTGGCGGACCGTTACCACACCGACCACAAGCTCGAAGTCGTCAGCAGTGACGACTTCGATCTCATCGACACGCTGGCAGGGCTCTACGACGAGCCTTTTGCCGACAGCTCGGCCATCCCCACTTACCGTGTCTGCCAGATGGCGCGCAAGCACGTCACCGTAGCGCTTTCCGGCGACGGTGGCGACGAGAGTCTGGGCGGCTACCGGCGCTACCGCATGCACCAGGGCGAGGAGGCCGTGCGCAACTGCCTGCCGCACGGTCTGCGCCGTTCGCTGTTTGGCGCACTGGGCCAGATGTACCCCAAGGCCGACTGGGCGCCGCGCCTGCTGCGCGCCAAGACCACCTTGCAGGCCTTGGCCATGGACACGGTGCAGGCCTACCAACACAGCATGTCGCACCTGCGGGCCGACCAGCGCCAGGCCCTGTTTTCGTCCGCATTCCAGCGCAGCCTGGGCGGTTACAGCGCGCTCGACGTGTTCCGCCGCTACGCCTTGCAGGCCCAGACCGACGATCCTCTGGCCCTGGTCCAGTACCTGGACTACAAAACCTGGCTGGTCGGCGACATCAACACCAAGGTGGACCGTGCCAGCATGGCGCATTCGCTCGAAGTGCGCGAGCCCTTGATGGACCACCCGCTCGTCGAATGGCTCGCCACGTTGCCCAGCGACCTGAAGATCCGGAACGGCGAGGGCAAATATGTGTTCAAGAAAGCCTTCGAGCCTTTGCTGCCGCACGACGTCCTGTACCGGCCCAAGATGGGGTTTTCGGTGCCATTGGCCAGTTGGCTGCGCGGCCCGCTGGCGCAACGCATGCAGGAGTCGGTGCTGAGCCCGCGCATGCTGGCATCGGGCTACTTCAATGCGGGCACGTTGCAGACCCTTATCCACCAACACCTGGGCGGGCATCACGACCATTCGACGGCCTTGTGGATGCTCATCATGTTTGATGCGTTTTTGCGGCAAGCGCTGGCGCCGGTCCGATCCGTCGCGCATGCAGCCACCGCCGACGTGGTCGCGGCATGAGCAGCACACCGCGCCGCCGGCGCATCGTTCATGTGGTGTACAGCTTCGGCGTGGGGGGGCTGGAAAACGTCATCGTTCAGCTGATCAACCGCCTGCCTGCGGACCGGTTTGAGCACGTGGTGCTGTCACTCACCACCATCGGTGATTTCAAGCGCCGCATCACCCAGCCCGGTGTGCGCTTCATTGAGCTGCGCAAGCCAACAGGCCACGCCGTGCCGCTCTATCCTCGCATCTACCGTCTGCTGCGTGAGCTCCAACCCGACGTGGTGCACACCTGCAACCTCGCCGCACTGGAGATCACTCCGCTGGCCTGGCTGGCCCGCGTGCCGCTGCGCATCCATGCCGAGCACGGCTGGGATGCGCACGACCCCCAGGGGCACAACATGCGCTATCAGCGCCTGCGCAGGCTGTACAAACCCTTCGTCAGCCATTACGTGGCGGTGTCGAAAGACCTGGATGAATACCTGGCACGGGCCATCCGCGTGCCCACCCGCCGCCGTTCGCTCATTGCCAATGGGGTGGATACCCAAACGTTTGCACCACCACACCATGGGGCGGCGCAATCCTTGCCCGGCTGCCCCTTTGCCACCGGCCAGCACTGGATGGTGGGTACGGTGGGACGGTTGCAAACCGTCAAAAACCAGCCCTTGCTGGCCCGCGCTTTCGTGAAACTGCTGGAGATCCACCCAGAAGCCAGATCACGCATGCGCCTGGTGGTGGTGGGGGCGGGGCCATTGCGGGCGGAAGTGGAGGCGGTGCTTGCTGAAGCCCATGTCCAGCATCTGGCGTGGCTGGCAGGCGCGCGGGATGATGTGGCCGACATCTTGCGCATGCTGGGCTGTTTTGTGCTGCCTTCCCAGGCCGAAGGAACGTCCTGCACGCTGCAGGAAGCCATGGCCAGCGGTTTGCCTGTGGTGGCGACAGCGGTGGGGGGGACCCCCGATGTGGTGGAAGACGGCGTTACCGGACTGCTTGTTCCTTCTGACGATGCCAACGCCATGGCGAACGCTCTGTGGAGTGTTTACACCAACTCGGCCAGAGCACGCTTATTTGGCCAGGCAGCACGTCGGCAGGCATTGAAAAAATGGGGCATTGATGCGATGGTGCATTCCTACCAGCGACTCTTTTCCGGTCAGCCCTTGGGGGAGCCGGTACCCAGCGCTCCGGGTTATTCCGCAGATTCATGAGAATCCTCTACCACCACCGCACCGCTTCGAAGGATGGACAAGCCGTCCACATCGAAGAAATGGTTGAAGCCCTGCGCAGCCAAGGGCACGAAGTGCGCGTGGTGGCGCCGGGGGCGTCCCAGGTCCCTGCGGATGTGTCAGCACATGGGGCTGGTCGCATGGGTCGCGACATGGATTGGGTGCATCGCCTCAAGGCCTTGCTGCCCAAGGCCGCCTACGAGGGGATGGAGCTGGCCTACAACCTGGTGGCCTATCGCAAGCTGATGGCCGCCGCGCGCGAATTTCAGCCGCACGTGATTTACGAGCGGTACAACCTGTTCCTGCTGGCAGGCCTGCTGGTCAAAAAGCGCTTGGGTATTCCGCTGCTGCTGGAGGTGAACTCTCCCCTGGTGCTGGAGCGCTCGCAGCACAGCGGAGGGCTGGCTCTGCGCCGACTTGCGCGCTGGGCCGAGGGCACTGCATGGCGCGGTGCAGATGCCGTGCTGCCTGTCACGCAGGTGCTGGGCGATCATGTGCGTGCGTATGGTGTGCCCGGCGATCGCATCCATGTGGTACCCAACGGCATCAATCGCGCACACTTCGCCGATGCGCCCACGCCCGATGTGGCCAAGGCCCGCCTGGGCCTGCAGGGCCGGGTGGTGTTGGGCTTCACCGGGTTTGTGCGCGACTGGCATGGCGTGGACCGCATCATCGACTGGATGGCATCGCCCCAGGCGCCGCAAGAAACGCATTTGCTGGTGGTTGGCGACGGGCCGGTGCGCGCGGAGCTGGAGGCGCAAGCAAAGCGACTGGGCCTGGCCGGGCGCGTGACTTTCACGGGCGTGATCCACCGCGAACAGCTGCCCGCCCATGTGGCCGCCTTCGACGTGGCGCTGCAACCCGCCGTCACGCCGTATGCCTCACCATTGAAGCTGATGGAATACCTGGTGCTGGGCAAGGCGGTGGTGGCACCTGCCACGCCGAATCTGCTGGAAGTGCTGACCGACAACGTCAACGCCCTCATGTTCGAACCAACCCGGCAGGGCGCACTGGAGGGCGCACTGACACGGCTGTGCACCGACGCACCGCTGCGGCAGCGTCTTGCACAAGGTGCCGCGGACACCATTGACCGGCTGGGCCTGACATGGGGCCGCAACGCACGGCGGGTCACCGCACTGGCGGAGGCTGGCGCATGAAAGTCTTGCTGTTCTCCACGCTCTACCCCAGCGCGGTGCGGCCCATCCATGGCATCTTTGTGGAAACGCGCCTGCGCGAACTGCTCCAGACCGGCGAAGTGCAGGCCAAGGTGGTGGCGCCGGTTCCGTGGTTCCCATTCAAGGCACAGCGCTTTGGCGAGTACGCCCAGTTCGCCGCCACGCCCCGCCAAGAGCAGCGCAACGGCGTGGAGGTGCACCACCCGCGCTACCTGCTGCTGCCCAAGGTGGGCATGAACCTCGCGCCTTACGCCATGGCCCTGGGGGCTTTGTCCACCATCCGCCGCCTGCAACGCCAGGGCTTTGACTTTGACCTCATCGACGCCCACTACTACTACCCCGACGGCGTGGCCGCAGGCCTGCTGGCCCGCTGGCTGGGCAAGCCTTTTGTGGTGACGGCGCGTGGCACCGACCTGAACCTCATTGCGCAATACCCGTTCCCGCGCAAGCGCATCCTGCAAACGGCCGGGCAGGCCAGCGCCTCGATTGGCGTATGCCAGGCGCTGATGGACACCCTGGGCGAACTGGGTGCGGACCGCGCCAAGCTGCACACCTTGCGCAATGGGGTGGACCTGGAGCGCTTCGTGCCCGAAGACCGTACCGAGGCCCGCCAGCGCCTGGGCCTGCCGATGGATGGGCGCTACCTGCTTTCGGTAGGTCACCTGATCGAGCGAAAAGGCCACCATGTGGCCATCGAGGCCCTGCTTCACCTGCCCGGGGTCACGCTGCTGATTGCCGGCGCTGGCCCGCAAGAGGGTGCGCTGAAGGCCCTGGCCCAGCGCCTGGGCGTGGCCGAGCGTGTGCGCTGGGCTGGCGTAGTGCCGCAAACCGAGCTGAAATGGTGGTACAGCGCGGCCGATGCGCTGGCGCTGTGCAGCAGCCGCGAGGGCTGGGCCAATGTGCTGCTGGAGGCCATGGCCTGCGGCACGCCGGTAATCGCCACCAACATCTGGGGCACGCCCGAGGTGGTGGGCAAGCCGGCGGCCGGCGTACTCATGGCCCGTCGCGATGCCCCGGCGCTGGCCGCAGCCTGGATGCAGCTGCATACCCAGCCGCCCACGCGGGTAGAAACCCGCGCCCACGCCCAGACTTTCTCGTGGGACGCTACCACGCAGGGCCAATTGCAGCTTTTCCGGCAGGTGGTCGATGCAGCGGTCTGAAACGCCATCCATCAACGCCCAGGAGCGCCTGCTGGCGTGGGCGCTGGTGCTGGTGTGCGTCGCGCTGCTGTTCGCGCAGGCACCTCACGGCGGCGACTTTTATTGGAGCGATTCTCCGCGCCACGCGCTCAACGGCGTGTTCGTCATGGACCTTGTCAAAGCCATGCCCTTCGACGATCCGGCTGGCTACGCCTATCGCTATTACGCCCAGTACCCGGCGCTCACCATTCTTTTCTACCCCCCGCTGTTCTATGCCATCAGCGCCCCGTTCTACGCGGTGCTCGGGGTGTCGCACGAAACGGCGCTGCTGGTGGTGGCACTGCACTATCTGGCGCTTGGCCTGGGCTGTTGGCGCCTGGCACGGTTCTGGCTGCCTGCGGCCCCATCGCTGGCGTTCGCTGCGCTCGTGCTCTGGCTGCCCGAGGTGGCCTTCTGGGGCCGGCAGGTGATGCTGGAGGTGCCCGCCTTCGCCTTTCTGGTGTGGAGCGCCGTGGCCGTGGTGGCCTACCTGCGTGGCGCGCCGCCCAGGTGGCTGTACCTTGGGGCTGCGCTGCTGGTGCTGGGCATGTACACCAAGATCAGTGTGGCCTACATGGGCGTGGTCTACGCTGCGCTCATCGCGCAGCGCGACGGTTGGGCCATGCTGCGCTACCGTCATCACTGGTGGGTGGCCGCCCTGGTATTGGTGGGCTTGCTGCCACTGGCTGTGCTCACCCTCAAGTTTGGCCAGGCAAATCTGCAGTCAGTCACCGGTGTGGCCGATGCGGTGGCCTCGCGCACCAGTTGGCAAGGCTGGGTGTGGTACCTGCAGCAGATCCCATTGCAGGCGGGGTGGCCGCTGACGGCGCTGGGCCTGGCCGGCGCCGTCATGGCCGCGTGGCGGCGCATGCCCGGCCTGGGGCTCTGGTGGTTGGGCTTCGGCGTGGGGTACCTGTTCTTCTCGTCCATCGACCTGAAGGAGGCCCGCCACAGTGTTTTCCTGCTGCCCTCTGTGGCCTTTTTTGCCGTGCTCCTGCTGCACACGCTGGTGCCACCCCGTGTGGGCCATGGGGCGGTGGCTGCACTGGCCGTGCTGGTATTGGCCACCGCCGGCCTGACTGTGTGGACGCGCCCCGTTTTCTATGTGCAGGGCTACGCCCAGGCAGCCGCCGAGGTGGCCCGGCTTGCTCCGCGCGACAGCACGGTCATGTTCTCAGGCTATCGCGACGGCTCGTTTGTATTCAACATGCGCGCACTGGAGGGCCGGCGCGACCTGCACGTCATGCGGGCCGACAAGCTGCTGCTGGGCGTGGCCGTGCGGCGGGAACTGGGCGTGGAGCAAAAGGGCCTGACCGAAGCCGAGATTGCCGAGGCCATCAACGCCAACGGCGTGCACTACGTGGTGATGCAGCCCGGCTTCTGGGCCGACCTGGAAGCCATGCAGCGCTTTGAGCGCGTGATGTCCAGCGACCAGTTTGAAGAGGTGGCGCGCATACCCACCCCGGCCAACCACAAGGCGCACGAGACAGAGTTGGTGATCTACCGGAACAAGGGGGCGGTGATGCCCCGCCGGCAGGGCACCGACATCGAACTGAAGATCATCAACCGGCGCATATCGGCCGACTGAGCGCAATATTGGGAGGCTGTTCGTGGAAGCATTTATTCTGGTGATAGACATGGGCGTCATGCTGTATCTGTGCTGGCGCCTGTTCAAGGGCGAGGACAAGGCCGACACCGACCTGGGTTTTTTGCGATTCGACCAGCACGACGGGCAGTGCTGAGCTACCCAATGCCTTCCATGGTGACGACACATGCGTGATCTGGCTTTTGCCCTGATGTTGCTGGCCGCGCTGCCGCTGGCGCTGGCGCGTCCGTTCAATGCCTACCTGCTTTGGGGGTGGACGGGCTTGCTCGCGCCCACCACTTACTTTTACGGCTGGATGGTGGGCAACCGGGTCAATTTTGTGTGCGCCTTGCTGACGCTGGTGTTGCTGGCGCTTGGGCGGGTGCCCTGGCGCGACTACCAGTTCAACAAGGTGACGTGGCTCTACTTGTGGCTGGCGGCCCATGCCACTCTGGCCTTTTTACTGGCCTACGCTGGCAATCCCTATAACGACCAGTACTTTGAGTTCCTCATCAAGGGCTTGCTGTTCTGCCTGGTCATGCCATTCTTCGTGCGTGAACGCGTGCATTTCCACGCCATCCTCATCGTCATTGCCTTGGGCCTGGGGGTTCACGGCGTGCTCAATGGCCTGAAAACGGTGGCGTCGGGCGGTGGGCACAACATGCTGGGTCCCGCAGGGACCATGCTGGCAGACCGCAACCATCTGTCCACCGCGCTCGCGCTGGTGTTGCCGGTTCTTTTTTACCTGCAGAGCTACACCGTCAATCGTCTCATCCGTCTGGGCTATCTGGGCGCATTCTGCGTGGTGGTGCTCGCCATTCTGGGTGGCGGGTCGCGCGCCGGCTTCATTGCGGTCTCGGTCGTCGGGTTGTGGCTCATCCTCACTTCCCGGCGCAAGGGCATGGCGCTGGTGCTGGTGGTTGGCGCTGTGCTGGCTTTCCTGGCATTTGCACCCGAAGACATCACCAGCCGCCTGTCCTCCATCAAAGAGGCTGACGAAGACAGCTCGTTCATGGGCCGCGTGATCGCCTGGAAGATCAGTTCTGCCATTGCCTTGGAGAACCCGATTTTTGGTGGCGGGTTTCATGCCGTCCAGGTGCAGGCGATCTGGGACCAATTCAAAATGTCCCCGGGCTTGCTCGGTTTTCTGAACCTGCCCGTCCCGGAGTTTTCCGCCAAGGCGGCCCACAGCATCTACTTTGAGGTAATGGGCGACATCGGCCTGGTGGGGTTGGGGCTCTTCCTGTTCATTTTGTTGCGCGCGTTCTGGAGCCGGCAGGCCATCAAACGGATGACGATCCAGCTTGGCGCACCGTACCAATGGGCGCGAGACATGGCCGATATGCTCATGCTGGCGGTGCTGGCCTACATGGTGGGCGGAGCCTCTGTCAGCCTGGGCTACCTGGAGGTCATCTACATGGTCGTGATGCTCATGGAACTGCTGCGTGTGCACGTGGCACGTGCACTGGCGGCGGTTGCGCGCGAGTCAACAGCTATTGGCCCAAGGGGGAAAGCGTGATCTCCCGACTTGTCCTGCAATCCTTGTCCAAAGACAAGCTATCGGTGTTCCTGTTTCACAAGGTGCCGCAACAATGCGACCCGCTGGTGCCGGCCGATGTGAGCATGGCGCGGTTTGAGCAGTTGCTGGACCAGACCTTCTCTAAACTGAATGTCCTGCCGCTGGAAGAAGCCATTGCCCGCCTTGTGGCGGGCACCTTGCCGCGCCGTGCCGCCTGCATCACTTTTGACGATGGCTACCCCGACTGGCTGGCGGGCGTTGCCCCGGCCCTGCGGCGGCGCAACCTGCACGCCACCTTCTTCATCACCTCGGGCCAGTTTGCTGGCGTACCGCTGTGGCACGAGCGCATCCTGGCGGCGGTGCGCCGCCTGCCCGGGCCCATGCTGGACATGGGCATTCCCTTCCTGCCGGCGCAGCCGGTGGCCAGCACGACCGACCGCCAGCGCCAGGTGCAGCGTCTGGAGCAAGAACTGAAGTACCTTACGCTCTATCGCCGCGAACAGATCCTGCAGCAACTGGAGGCCATGGCTGGCGTACAGGCCACCGCGGTGCCTGTGTTGACCGAGGTGCAACTGCGCGACCTGCACAGCCAGGGCTTTGGCATTGGCGCACACACCGCGTTGCATCCCATCCTTGACTATTGCAACCCTGCGGAGGTTGAGCGCGAAATTGGTGGCACCCGCGAGCGCCTTCAGGCCATCGTGCGCGGGCCGGTGAATGGTTTCGCCTATCCCAATGGCCGGCCCTTTGCAGACTTCTCGCGCCTGCATGTGGACGCGGTGAAACGCGCCGGCTACCGCTATGCCGTCACCACCCACTGGGGCGTGGCCGACGCCAGCACCTCGCCCTACCAGATTCCCCGTTTCACTCCTTGGGCCGAACGCGATTGGCATGTGACCTTTCAACTGGTGCGCAACCTGATGACAGAGCCGATGCAGGTGCCGGAGGTGGCCACATGAGCATTGCCAGCACCATCAAAGACACGGCTCGCACCGTGCTGTACCGCTCGGGCCTGCTGGGCGCATGGCACCGGCACCGCAACCAGCACGCGCTCACGGCGCTGATGTTTCACCGGGTGTTGCCGGCCGGCTCGCACGCCTTGGCGCAATCCGAGCGTGAATTCGCCTTCAGCCTGGAAGGCTTCGGGCGTACGCTCGACTTCGTGACCCGCCACTACAACGTGGTCAGCCTGGCCCAGGTGAAGGCGGCCATCGACGGCAAGGGGCAACTGCCCGCCTGCCCCATGCTCATCACCTTCGACGATGGCTGGCGCGACACCGTCGAATACGCCATGCCCGAGCTGAAGAAGCGCGGGCTGCCGGCCCTCTTGTTCCTGGCCACCGAAGTGCTTGATTTGAAGCAGCCTCGCTGGTGGCAAGACGCCGCCGTGGCCGTGCTGGCCAACCCGCAAACAGCACGCAAGCTGCTGCAAGCGCTGGGCATGCCGGCGGATGCATCCACCCAACCCGGCTACAGCCAGCAGGTGGCCGCCAAGCTGGCGGGCATGCCCGAGGCGCAGCGCCGCCAGTTGATCCAGCAGGCAGACCCCCGCGTGCTGCAAGAAATTGCCGATCGGCAAATGGTGAGCGCTGACGATCTGCGCCAATGGACCGACAACGGCTTTGACCTGGGAGGCCATGGCCATTCGCATTCACCCATCGCCTACGCCCGCGACCCACGGGTCGAGGTGTTTGATTGCAGAAGCCACCTGCGCGCCCTGGGCTTGGAAGACCTCTCGCTGTCTTATCCGCACGGCGTGAAGAACGACTCCTCTCGTGAGTTGTTGACAGAGGCTGGGTTTGAGGTGGTGTTCGACAGCAACCCCTGCCTAGCGAACGTGACCAACCTGCCTCAATTGCGCTTCGACGTGCCCCGCATCCACCTGCCGGAAAACGGCTGGACGACACGCAATGGGCGGATCGACTTTGCTCGCCTGGCCATGTTCTTGTTCTTCCGACCGGTACAGGGGCTTGTTCGCGCATGAGCCGCCACCAACTTCGCATTCAGCGTAAGCCCTTCGAGGCACTCACATCTGCCGAGCGCTCTGGCTGGGCTCAGTTGCTCAGCCAAAGCGCCACCTCGCGCTGGGCCTTCCTGTCGCCCACGTATGCCGAGGCAGTGCATGAAACGCTCGGGTCAGTGGACGTCCTGCTGTGTTGGCAGACCGATGAGCTGGTGGGCGTGATGCCCTTGCAACGAGTTGCTGGCTGGCTTGGGCGACTGGGCATGCGCGAACCTGTGGGCGGCCACATGACCGATTACTTCGGCTTGCTGGCGCGTCCAGACGTTACGCTTGATTGGGGCCAGCTTCTGCGGCAAGCCCGTGTGCCCTGTCTGTATTTCACCCACCTGGACGAGAGCCAGGCGATACATGGCCTAACTGGCGACAGCCCCAGAAAAGGGCTTCGCACGCGCATCCACCCCGATGGTGGCGCAGCTCATTGGGAATGGTTGCGTACCCAAGACAAAAAGCTGGTGAGCGACACCGAGCGACGCGAGCGCAAGCTGGTGGCCGAGCACGGCCCTATCCGGTTTGAGATGCAATCCAGCACGCCTGAACAAGACCTCGACTGCCTGGTGGCCTTGAAGAACTCTCAGTACAGGCGCACTGGCCATGACGGTGGTGCACTGCTTGACCCGGCGAATGCGCGCCTGCTGGCGCACCTCCTAAAAGCCGAATCCCCCAATTGCCAGCCCCTGCTCAGCGTGTTGCATTGCGGGGACCAATGGGCGGCCGGGCATTTCGGGCTGCAGTGCGGGCCGCTCTTGCACTACTGGTTTCCTGTGTACGACAACCGCTATTCGGCCTATTCACCCGGGCGAATCCTGTACCGCTATGTTCTGCAGGGGGCACGGGAAGAAGGCATTGCCTGTATTGACAGGGGAGAGGGCGACAGTACCGCTAAGCGGGACTTCGCGAATGAAGAGCATCACTTCTTCAAGGGCCTTGTGGCAACGGGGCTGCGTGGTCGAGCGCTGGATGCAAGCCAGCGTTTGCACTGGCGTTTGGCTAGCTGATCAGGCGCTTGGTTCTTTGGTGTACCCCGACCAAAACGACAAGGCGATGTAGGCGAGGCAACGGAGTGGGCGGTGTCCCTTTTTCAAGGCCTGCCAGAAAGCAGCCCTGGCAACCGTTCGGTCGCCATGCCAATAGTGCGAATAGGCGTGATCAAAATGAACACTGCCCAGGCGTTCATCAAATGCCTTGTGTGAAAGCCCAAGGCCACCCTGGGTGACCAAGCCCCAGCGCATCGACGCTGCCTTCAGTAAGTTGGCCAGATGGTTGTCTGGGGAGAGTCGATGCATGGCGCTGGCCGAGTGGATGCGGTAGAGCGCCACTGCTCCATCAAGCGAATGCATTTCGGCAACTCGCGAAGCCCGCAACCAGAAATCGTAATCCTCGCCTTGCCGCATGGATTCGTTGAACCCGCCAATGGCCTCATACACCGGGCGCCGCGCCACGGCAGTGTTCATGCCCACCAGCAGGCCATCGAGCAGCCGGGTGTACAGCCAGCCCGAGCGTTCTTCTTCGGCCTTGCTCAACTGGGATACGTCCTGGATCAGCGAGCTAGCCGGAGCAAACCCACCACCAGGCAAGGCGGGCCAGCGAATGAATTTGCCGAACACCACGCCCACGTCAGGGTGCGCATCAAAGTAGCGCACCTGTGCCTCCAGCTTGCCGGGGAACCACACGTCATCGGCATCCAGAAAAGCAATGAACTCTCCTCGTGACTGCGCCATGCCCACATTGCGTGCCCGCGAGACGCCGGTGCCGGTGAGGTGGGTCACCCGCACCCGTTCGTCTTGCTGGGCATAGCGGTCGTAGTCGTCGTCTGTGGAGCCGTCGTCAATGAGCAGCAACTCCAGGTCGGTGAACGACTGCTGCAGCACGCTGTCCAGTGCTTCCTGGATGTAGTCCTTGCCATTGCGCACAGGGATGACGACGGAGACTCGAGGCTGTTTCATTGTGGTGGCGTGGTGGGGCACCATCTTGTCAGGCGATGCACAAGTTTGTGTGACCGATCAACAGCCCGGCACAGCTGCTGGGCGGTGTGGGCTGTAGCGCGTGATTAGCAGGCCATGAACTCACGTGTTGCCTCGCGTGTGTTGCAGCACCGCGTGTTGCAGCCGCTTCAATTCCTCTGCCATGGGAAGAGACAAGAGGAAGCACCCGGCCAGGAAAGAGACAGAGGCCCCCAGGCCCACGATGGCGATGGCGGCCCAGGCTGGCGTGTGCACGGGCAGGGTCTCGCGAATGCCGAAGCACACCGCTCCCACCAGCGCGGTCTGCATGAGCAGCGGCAGCGTGCTCTTGGCCCAATCGGTCCACGGCAGGCTCAGGTGGCGCTGGTGAGTCCACAGCTGGTAGGGAAGGCTGAGCAGCTGCCCAAGTGCCATGGCCAGCGCAAAGGTGTTGAGGGTGCCATCCATCAGCCACAGCGCACACGTGACCTTGGCCACCACCAGCAAGGCGGTGGGGCCGATGGCGGCATAGGGCTTGCCTACCCCCGTGAGGGCGGGTGCGCTCAGTGTGAACAGGCTGCTTACCGCATAGGCCAGGCACAACCAGGGGATGGCAGGCACGGCGTCCAACCAGGCGTTGCCGTACAGGAAGCTCACGATGTCGTGTGCCAGCACCGCGATGGCTACCAAGGCCGGCAACATCAGGGCATTGATGAGAGAGGTGGCCCGCAGGTACTCCCCAGCCACCGGTCCATTGGCGTGATGAACCTTGGCCAGGTAGGGCAGGGCGAAGTAGTTCACGGTGGGCAGCAGGGCCGTGCTCACCATGTTCACGGTGGAGTTGGCCCGGCTGAACCAGCCCACATCGGCCGGTGTCATCTTGCGGCCCAGCAAGATATCGGGCAAGGCATTGTCAGCAGCCTTGAGCAGAGCAGTGAGCAGGTTGCCCAGGCCGAAGTGCACGATGGATTTGCTCTGCCCAAAGGCAGGCAGCCAGGGCAATGGCCGACCCAAGGCCCAACGCGCCATGGCGCCAGTGACGATGATGTTGATCAGGTTGGCCCAGGCCATGGTCATGGGGCCGAAGCCCGCCAGCGCCAGGCCGACTGATGAGGCAAAGAACACCACAGTGGTCACCGCGGTGATGCGCGCCGATTTTTCTACCGCCATCTCGCGCGACAAGATGGCCATGGGTATCGCACCAAAAGGAATGAACACAAAGCCCAGCGCCAGAACTTGCACCACGGGCACCACCCGTGCCTCGCGGAAGAACTCGGCCCAATAGGGGGCGCTCAAAAGCATGACGCCGGTAACGCTCCATGAGGTCACCAGCAGCACCCCCAGTGCATTGCGCAGGCCTTCGGGGGTGAGTTCCTTCTCGCGCTTGATGAAGGCGGTAACGCCAAAGTCGCGAAACACGTGCGCCACGGCCATGAGCACTGCGCTCATGGAGAAGATGCCAATGTCTTGCGGGCTGAGCAGGCGGGCCAGCACAATGGTCAGCACAAAGTTGGCCACCAGGGCCAGGTTGCTGACGAAAAATTGCAGGGCGACTTTTTGACGAACCGAGGACACGTTGGCAACTTCCAAAGACTCAGAGGACTGACTTGGTGGCGCTTCGCTCGCAAATCCTACAGATTTAGTCTTCACATGCATCTTTTCATGACTCGACCTGTTTTGTCCGGAAAATTCTCGCACTGTGCTTGCTTACTGGGTAAAGTTGCCTCCGTGTTCACGGTAGCCCAGTACTGACAGCCTCAAGAGACTCCCGCGAGGTGGACTTCGTCAAGGTTGTCCCCCAGTCACTTAGTGCGTCATACGCAATGGCCACTGTTACCCATTTGCGAGTGAAATGCGCAGATTCAACGTCAGGCAAGAAGATGGATAAACGGTCTATTGAATACCGACGAGGAATGGGCAACTGGGAGGCCTGGGGCGACGATGTCGAGTCAATTTTTCGTGCCGCCGAAAAATGGACGAAGGCATTGTCAGGGGTGCAACTCCCATGGCTCTGCTGGAATGTCGATTCGGATTGGTGTCTTTTGCAGCAACGGCTGGTCAAGAATGCCGGATGGACGCCGGTGGTCGGCTTCGACCCCAGGGTTGGGGTACCAGAGAACGTGGTGCCTGGAGCGGTGGTGGTGGACTTCAATGCTGGCCTGAACTTGCCTGTGCTGTACCCGCACTTTCCCCTGGAGTTCGCCTTTTTGTTCGTGGATCGCATCGCCTTTTGGCACTCAGACCTGCTGCTGCCTGAGCCCAAGATGCGCGAAATGGCCCAGTTGTTTGCCAGACTGCCCGATGGCACCACTGCTGCTGTCAGCACTGCAGGTTGGCGAGACCTCTTTTCTCTTAGCCATCGGCGTTTCTGGGAGTTGATCGGCTGCACCACGCGCTCGGCCAGTCGCGACCAGTACGAAAAGGGGTGTGGCTGGTGGTTGAATTTCCAGTCTCATCGAAATCGCTCGGTCAACTCCGGCGACCCGCAATTGCCGAACTACTACTGGGACCACGGAACCGGTATCTATTACTGGAAGCGGCGCCATGGCGGCAAGGTCTTGGCGTTGAAGGAGAAGGACTTCAGTGCCGGGCATTTCTCCCAGATCAAGTTTGAGGGGTACAAAAGGGTTTCACCAAACAATGAGTTTCGAGATTTGTCTAAAGATCTGAATGGCAACTTTGCCCTCACGAGTTGTGCTCAGAAGATTGGGGTGTCCCATCTGTTAAGTGAATAATGAATGTAACTTGGCTTGGAGGTGGGCGCTATGAGGAATTTAGAAAATTTTGGTTTGCTAGCGATATTGGTGGTGGCTGCAGTACTTAGAGTTCTTGCGGTACTTCTGTTTCCTCATCAGCCAGCCAGTGATGAGCTTGCCTATCTTGCAATGGCTGAGAATTATCTTGGCGGAAGAGGGTTGGTGGATTCTCTGGGTAATTTGGCCTTTTATAATGCAGGCTACCCTCTGTTTGTTCTTGTCCCAGTCGCGCATATATTTGATGAATTGGTCGTTGGGGCTCGCTATGCAAATGTGGTGCTAAGTCTTGGGTGTGTGGTTCTTTGTTATTTAATTGCGCGAGCGATTGGCTTGGGCGCTTGGGGGCGATTTTCGGCGGCAGTCATATATGCTGTGTATTTGCCGGCTGGAGTTTATTCTGTTTATATTGCCAAAGAGGGGTTGCTTGCATTTTTAATGCTATTGCTTGCATATTGCATCATCAATCTGTCTCGTCGGATTGGCATTTATTATTCTTTGTTGGCGGCCATTGTTATTGCTGGCATTGCTCTGGTGGGGAATGCTGGCTTGAGTGTCCTGGCTTCGTTGGTCGTGGGTGTTTGCTTGAGCAATTCGACGCCTATGCAGCGAGTGGCGGCGCTATTCATTATCGGTGCAGTGTCCATGGCCATGTTGGCTCCTTGGGTTCAAAGAAATCAGGAGATGGTTGGTTCTCCTGTTCTTAACACCAACGGTGGGTTTAATTTTTATCTGGGTAACAATCCGAATGCCACGGGATATTTCATGTCAGTGGCGGATACCCCAGTTGGCTCGGAGTGGGAAAAAATGAGGGCTGAACTTGGTGAGGTTGGAGCAAGTTCGGCTTTAAGGGTGATGGCGTTTGAGTGGATTGTGAAGAATCCGTTTGAATTTTTTGAACTTGCGCTCAAAAAGGCCGTGTATTTCTGGTGGCCCCCGCTTCATGATGGAGAAGGAAGTGGTGGGGGCATGGAGAAGATTGTCAGGACTCTCTGGCTCATTCAGTTCTTGGTTTTGATTGTCCTCGCAATTGGATCAATCTTTGTCGCTTGGCCGAGTGATAAAGATAAGCTGTTATTTTGGCTTATGTTAACGGCCTATACCGGAGTTCATATGGTGTTTTATGTGATCTACCGATACCGGGAGCCAATAATTCCATTGGTTGCTGTGTGTGCTGCGGTCTCGTTGGATTCCTTGGCTAGGCGTTACGTCCAAAATGGAGCAAGGGCATAAAAACCCCCTGTCGTATGACAGGGGTTTTTTATCTGGGTACGATTGCCCAAGTTGGATTGTTTTGGTAATCAGTATCTATGCTTGGAGTTTTTGACTTCCACAAGTCGTAGGCTTGGCGGGCATTTGCTATGCTGATCGAGGTCGTTGCTGCAAGCATCGCTCTTGCGTTAGATGCGTAGCCGCCTGCCCAGCTTGGATAGCCATCGTATTCAATTGGTGTAGCACAGTTGAAGCCGGGGAAGTTCAGTTGGGCGAGAGCGCTCCATCCAGAGACGAAATTGTTGTTCGCGTCCTTCAGGTTGATGTTATATGCCGCAGCTTTTGAGAGGCAGAAGCCCTGAGATTCGGCAAGAAATCTTCCTACTCCAAAATCGCTCATCCACTTTACAAGTTCGAGTGCTCTTGGTTCGCCGTTCTCTGCATGTAATGAAAGACTTATGGCCAGAAAATCGTTTTGCCAGGGAACCGTGATATTAAGGCCGTATGGACTGATTGGCGTATTCGTGGGCGGCACTTGCGTGCGATCAGGGTTGATCACCCAGTTTTGATAGAACCACTCAAGGTTATTGCTAAGACGCTGCTTGAAGTAGCCCTTCTGGAAATGTGAGTCTGGCAGGATTCGTGCTGCGTCCCCCAGTGCGCGCATGGTCCATGCGTGCGATCTGACCTGATCTTCCCAGAGGAGACCTTGACCGTAACTCCGATATCCGGGGCTCATTGCCGTCAAGTTCCAGGCTGCCCAAAAACTCAATTCGTCCAAATAAAAGGCATCGCCGGTGACGAGATAGGGAACATAGGCGAAAGACCCTTGGTGTGCAGTGTCAGCTTCCCATGTTGTGGACCCATTAACCACAGTTGGCAGAGCCGGCTGTGACGTTCCACGCAGAGTTGATACGTTGGGGTAACGGTCCAAATCTAGCGGGTGAGACGTGGCTTCATCGCGATAGTGAATTGGTACCCCCCCAGCAACATCGGCGTGGGCAAGCATCACCTCCTTCATTCGCTCATCTTGCGAAATCAAGTAGAAGGCCGTCCACTGAGGCACCGGCCCGATTTCCGGACGACCGCCCGTGGTCGGAAAATAGGCCGTCATCAGTAAGTTGGCCATCGGGCCAAGGCTGGCTTGATTGGCTTTCGCTTGGGTGTACTGCGAATAGAAGGAAGAAAGAACGGTCTCTGGAATGGTGAGATTAAGGTCGTAATTCCACACCGCCTTACTCGCCATGAAGTAAGGCATGTTGTGCCGCACCCGCGCCAGCGGTTCGGCAGACGCGCCGGTCCACAGCACCTTGTGCCACCGCGCGTGGTGGTAGTGGGTGAACTTGGGTTGGGTGTAGATCGTGCTGCCGTTGCGCTTGACGGCAAACGAATACGTGATATTGCCGGGGCTTTCCGTCCAGGTGCGGGTGTTCTCCATCACCACGTCGGTGCGGATGCGCTGGCCGCCGTCCAGCAGGCGGGTGTGCAGGCGGGCGGTCAGATGGGGGTGCTGGGTGCCGGTGGCCTTGTCTTTGAAGGGCAGGGCCACGGTGTACTCGCTGGCCACGGCGCCGGCCAGGCGGCGGTCGGTGTTGTTGGCGATTTGCGTGGCGAGCTGGGCTTGGGGTTGGGCCACCAGCGTGGCAGTCACATTGCCGTTGGCGTCATATACCTGGGCTTCGAGCTCCAGGTTCCAGTCGGGGGATGCCGGCACGCTGGGGGGGCTGCTGGTCTTGGCGCCCGAAAAGATGTTGATGATGCGCGCTTCGCCCGGCTGAACATTGCTCAACTGGGCGCTGAGCACGGCGAATCGGGCGGAGCCGTCGCGGTGCGACGAGATCTCGTCGGCCTGCAGGGGGATGGTCGCTCCGCCCACTTGGGCGACCAGTCCTTGCGCCGTGTGCAGCCAGTCGCCCGCTTTGAAGGGTTGACCAAAGGTGATTGGCAGGCTGGCCTGCGCCTGGGAGCTGGTGGAGGCCACTTCCACACAGGTGATGGCGCCTGCGGCACAGCTGAATGGGGCTTTGGCGATCAGTGTCGGAGCTGGCGGTAGGGCGGGAGCTGTCTCTGGATTCGTCACGGTGCCTGGGGTCGCAGCGGACTCGGACGCTTGCGCAGTCTCGACGCCGAGTGTGGCGCTATCGCTGCCGCCGCCGCAGGCTGACAAAGTGGTTAAGAGAAGCAGGCTGATAAACCCCTTGCGACCATCATTTCTGCTGGTATGTTGGAGGGTGGGTGGAGTGCTCATGTATCTCGGGCTATTCGATTGGGGTGACTTGGTGTGTGGGCTGGCGGCTCACACCGCTGCAGGGCAGGGCCAAGACATCCTGGTCCGCCGTGAGTGCATTGGGGGGTAAAAGTTGCCGCGCAACAAGCGTTTGTTGGCATGGATGGCGGCGAAAGACTGCGCCGAACTGCGGCAGACCCCGAATTGTCAGAGAGGGTGTTTCCCCAGAAGAAACTGGTTGTCACAGCCGGCGGCCTGGTCTGACAGCATTCAGGTTTCTTGGGCAAGCGGGTTCTGAGTGCCGGCCAATTCTCCGCATTCATGTGCAAGAGGGCGAAAACGTATAGCACAAAACCTAAGGTGCGTGCGATGGAAAATGCCCGGCTGTTGCACAAGCAAGCTCTGGGCGTCCACCGCAGCCTCTGCTGCCAAGCAGGGCTCCATGAGGGCATGCAGCAGGTATGCATCGCGCCATGTTCTGGAAACATTTGCAAACATGTTTCCTTCGAAATCGGCCGAACCAGGCGCGCTTTGGCCGCATGGCGACCCAGCGCCAGCGGTCCAAGGCGCCAACGATTGGTTGCGAATGGCTGATGGGGTTTGCTATGAATTAAAGAGCTATTGCCGCTTTTTCTTCGGGTGTTCGTGGCATTTTTCTGCTCCCGCAACGGGGTTGTGGCAGCCAAAAAGGACGTGGTACTGGCAGGGTTATCTGCTACAACGGGCCTCACTTCATGGAGGAGGGGGAGAGTGGTCCAGACATCGAACTTGCCTCTGGTCGTTGACCTGGACGGCACCCTGACGCCCACGGACACCTTGCTGGAGTCCTTGGTCCGGCTGCTCAAGCGTTCTCCGTGGAGCGTTTTGCGCTTGCCTTTGTGGCTGATGCGCGGCCGGGCAGGGTTCAAGGAAGCCATTGCGTCCCGCGTTACCCTCGACGCTGAAAACATTCCCTATTGCACACCGCTGCTGGAGTACCTGCGCGCAGAGAAATCCAGGGGGCGGGCAATCGTCCTGGCCACGGCGGCGCACCACACCACCGCACAGGGGGTGGCAAGGCACCTGGGGATTTTCGACAAGGTGCTTTCCACCGACGCTGCTAACAACCTGAAGGGCCCGGCGAAACTCCAGGCGATTCAGGCCCAAGTGGGTGAAGCATTCGTCTATGCCGGCGATTGCCGCGCCGATCTGCCGATCTGGAAGCAGGCCCAGGCGGCGATTCTGGTGGGGGTGGGGCACCGCACAGCGGCCCAGGTGCGGCGCGAAGTACCCATCGAGCGCGAGTACCCGAAGCCCGCCGGCGGCATGGCCGTGTGGCTGCGGGCCCTGCGGGTCCACCAGTGGATCAAGAACCTGTTGCTTTTCGTGCCGCTGCTCACCACCTTCGAATTCACCCACATCGACAAGCTGGCCAGCATGGTGCTGGCCTTTATGGCGTTTTCCCTCGCCGCATCCGCCACCTATATCGTCAACGACCTGTGGGATCTCGAAAGCGACCGCGCGCACCCCCGCAAACGCCTGCGTCCCTTTGCCAGCGGCGCGCTGCCGATTGTGCAGGGGCTGCTGGTAGCGGGCATCGCGCTGGTGTCGGCCCTTGGCCTGGCCAGCACCGTGTCGCAAGGATTTCTCGGGATGCTGGTGACGTATTTGGTCTTGACCAGCTTTTACAGCGGGGTGGTCAAGGAATACGTGTTGATGGACGTGCTCATGCTGTCGCTTCTGTACACCATTCGCATCCTGGCAGGCTCGGTGGCGATCGGTGCGATCACCAGTTCCTGGCTGCTGGCTTTTTCGGCATTCATATTTCTGAGCCTGGCCCTGGTCAAGCGCTGTGCGGAACTGGTGTCGCTGAAAGACGCCGGCGCGGGCGCGACCCGTGGGCGTGATTACCGGGTGAGCGATCTGGTGGTGCTGTGGCCGCTGGGTGTGGGCGCGGCGCTGTGTGCCGTGGTGGTGTTCGGCCTGTTCATCAGCGCGCCCGAGACCCAGGCGCGCTACGCCACCCCGCAAATGCTGTGGTTCGTGGCCATCGGGCTGGTGTACTGGATGGCACGCCTGTGGATCAAGACATCACGCGGTGAGATGCACGATGACCCGGTTGTCTATGCCCTCAAGAACCGTGGCAGCCGCCTGACGGTGCTGGCCATGATTGCTGCAGCCATGGCGGCGTATTTTTTCACTTGGGAGCTTTATCCATGAACACCTTTGCGATTGCCCTGCTGAGCGTCGCGCTGTCGGTGGCTGCGCAGTTCTTGCTGAAGGCGGGCATGTCGGACCCGGGGGTGCGGGATGCGATGGCGCCGCCGTATTCGCTGGTCCATCTGGCTTCGGTGATGACCAATAGATATGTGCTGGGGGGATTTGTGCTCTATGGCCTGGGGGCCGTCATCTGGTTGGGCGTGCTGTCGAAATGGGACGTCAGCAAGGCCTATCCGCTCGTCGGGCTGGGGTTCGCCTTCACGGTGGTGGTGGGGTTCATGCTGGGCGAGCAGGTTTCCCCGCTGCGCGCGGGCGGTGTCGCACTGATTTGTGCGGGGGTTTTTCTGGTGGCACAGTCGTGAAAATCCACCGGCCGCTGGATGTTGCCGCGTCGCTATGATGCCTTTTGGCATGCCAGCGCGGCACAGTTTTTTTAATGAGGCGTCATGAAAGTTACAGTCATCGGGACAGGGTATGTGGGGCTGGTCAGCGGGGCCTGTCTTGCCGAGGTGGGCAACGATGTGCTGTGCCTGGATCTCGACCGGGAGAAGATCCAGGTGCTGGAGGCGGGGGGGATTCCCATTTATGAACCCGGTTTGCAGGACATGGTGCAGCGCAATGTGGCGGCTGGCCGCTTGCACTTCACCACGGATGTGGCGCGTGCCGTGCAGCATGGCACCCTGCAGTTCATTGCGGTGGGTACGCCACCCGACGAAGATGGCTCGGCCGACATGCAATACGTGCTGGCTGCGGCGCGCAATATCGGCCGCCTCATGACCGACTACAAGGTGGTCGTGAACAAGAGCACGGTGCCTGTGGGCACGGCCGACAAGGTGCATGCCGCCATTGCCGACGAACTGCGCCAGCGGGGCGCGCAGACGCCTTATGCGGTGGTCTCCAACCCTGAGTTTCTCAAGGAAGGCGCGGCGGTCGAGGATTTCATGCGCCCGGACCGCATCATTGTCGGCGCCTCCGACGAGCAGGCCATTTTGCTCATGCGTGCGCTGTACGCGCCGTTTCAGCGCAATCGGGATCGCCTGGTCGTGACGGATGCCCGCAGTGCCGAGCTGACCAAATACGCCGCCAACGCCATGCTGGCCACGCGCATCAGCTTCATGAACGAGCTGGCCAATCTGGCCGAAAAGCTGGGTGCCGACATTGAAATGGTGCGCCAGGGCATGGGCTCAGACCCGCGCATCGGCTATCACTTCCTGTACCCGGGCTGCGGCTACGGCGGTTCGTGTTTTCCCAAGGACGTGAAAGCCCTGATCCAGACCGCGGCGGCCGATGCAGGCCTGCACCTGAAGGTGCTCACGGCGGTGGAAGACGCCAATGCCGCGCAAAAACATGTGCTGGGCCACAAGATCAAGCAGCGCCTGGGCGAAGACCTCTCGGGCCGGCATTTTGCGGTGTGGGGCCTGGCGTTCAAGCCCAACACCGACGACATGCGCGAAGCGCCCAGCCTGGAGCTGCTGGCCGACCTGCTGGCGGCTGGCGCCACCGTCACCGCCTACGACCCGGTGGCCATGCCCGAGGCACAGCGCGTGCTGGGGGACGAGCCGCGCATCCGCTATGCGCAGACGCCCAACGAGGCCCTGGAGGGGGCGGACGCGCTGGTCATCGTGACGGAATGGAAAGAGTTCCGCAGCCCTGACTTTGAACTGCTCAAGGCGCGGCTCAAGCAGCCGCTCATCGTGGATGGCCGCAACCTGTACGACCCCGCCTGGGTGCGCAGCCAGGGGGTCGACTACCTGGCCATCGGCCGCTGAACGAACAGGGCAGGGCGACGGCATGCCCGGCGACGTGTTCGAGACCGAGGCCTGGTTTGCCAATTTGTGGGCCCATGGTTTCGCGCGGGCACCCCACCGGCACTGGACCTGTTCGCTGCCTGTGCCCCCCGGGGCGGGGGGGGCACACCTGCACCTGATGCAGCAGGCGCCCGGCGAGCCGCTGGCTGCGCTGGGCAACTACTACAGCGGCCTCTATGGCCCCGTGGGCTCGGCGCAAGCGGTTGGCGAGCTTTCTGCACCGCAGTGGCTGGCGTTTGCAAAGGCATTGCAACAGCTGCCGGGCAGCGCCGTGCTGCGCCTGCAGCCGCTGGATGCCGACAGCGCGTGGCTGGCGGCGCTGCAGGGCGGGCTGCAAGCCGCCGGATACTGGACCGACCGGTTCTTTTGTTTCGGTAACCACTACCAAATCGTCCCGCAGGGCGGGTTTGCTGTGTATTGGCAGCAGCGGCCATCTGCGCTGCGCCACAGTGTGGAGCGGGGCCGGCGCCGGCTCGACCGTGCGGGAGCCTGGCGCATCGACATCCATACCGGGGCATCGACCGACTTGGACCGGGCATTGGCCGCGTACCAGGCGGTCTATGCCCAAAGCTGGAAGCAGCCGGAGCCTTGTCCCGGCTTCATGCCAGGGCTGGTGCGCACTGCGGCGCACGAAGGCTGGTTGCGGCTGGGCGTGTTGTGGCTGGGCGAGCAGCCCCTGGCCGCGCAGGTCTGGCTGGTGCATGGCGGCAAGGCCAATATCTACAAGCTGGCTTATGTGAAGGGACAAGACCGCTTGTCGCCCGGCTCGGTCCTCACGGCGGCACTGATGGCGCATGCCATGGACGTGGATGGTGTGCGGGAGGTCGACTATCTCAGCGGTGACGACGCCTACAAGCGCGACTGGATGGCCCAGCGCCGCGAGCGCGTGGGGCTGGTGGCGTTCGATCCGCGCAGTTTGCAAGGTTTATGGGCAGGTGGCCAGCATGTTGCGGGGGCGTGGATCAGGCGGATGGCCCAGCTGCTGCCTGTGGTGACCAAACAAGAGGACTTGCGGGCACCTCGCGAACCGTAAAAGGGAAGGATTCCGTTCCCGCCAAGAGGCTCAAAGCCGCCATCGGTTTTTCCACCGATGAAGTGCTCAGGTGGATGGGCGTACCAGCGCGTCCAGCCAGTCCCGTACCAGGGCTTGCACGGATTGCTGTGACTGGGGCGTAGAGCAGGTGTGATCGGCCAGGGGCAGTGTGTGCCGGGTGAGTGCGGCTTTTCGGGACCAGCCGGCCCAGCTGCCGCGGGTGTTCGCGTGTTCCACGAATTCCAGTGCCGTGAGGTCACGCTCGCTCAGCAGCAGCAGGATGGGCCCCGCAAACGCCTCCCAACCTTGCGCCATGCGCTCTGGATAGGTGAGCGTTTGGGGCGGTTTTTGGCGCATGGTGCGCAGGTTGCTCCCCAGGCCACGCAGCGCCTGCCAGCCCACGCCGCCCGCGAACAGTTTGCGCCAGAAGGCGGGTTCCAGGAGGCGCTGGCGGTAGTAGTGCTTGACCCGTGCGCGGGCCAGTCCGGCGTCGGAGCGTACCCAGGGGTTGAGCAGCACCAGGCCCGTCACCCGCGGGTCATGCCTGGCCTGCAGGTAGAGCAGGCTGGCCGAGGCGCCGTCGCACAGGCCCCAGAGCACGACCTTGCCCACCTTCACGGGCTGGGCGCAGAAGGCGTCGATGGCTGCGGCAATGTGGGGGGCGGAGTCTTCAAAGGGCACGGGCTCGCCCGGGCTGTCCCCCATGCCGGGAAAGTCAAAGCGCAACACCGGGTAGCCTGCGGCAGCCAGGAATCGGGCAAGTTGCACGAACTGCCGGTGGCTGCCCGCCCGGTATTGCGCGCCGCCCACGACGATCACCACGCCCGTGGTGGACGGGGGTGTGCCAGGTGCAGGCAGGCTGACGATGCCCAGCATGTCTTGCGCGTGGGGGCCGGGGATGGGCAGGGCTTGCTCTTGGAAGCTCATGGCGTCTTCGCCTGTGTGCCCGTCTCGTGCAGCGTGTCGAGCGTTGCCTGCAACAGGGCAGGGGCTTCATCGTGGGCCACGGTTTGCCAGAAAAGCGGGCCCGTGAGCGCCAGTGCAGACACCGCCCAGCCTGCGTCGCGCCAAAGGGCGAGATGCTGGACGGAGGCCGGCGTCAGCATGGGCTCTGCCTGGGCGGACAACTCCAGCCAGACCAGCCGGCCTGGGGGCTTCGGGGGTGGCTGCAGCCGCGCCGCAGCCAGACCCTGCGCCAGTGTGGGGGTCAGGGTGTAGCCGGCAATGTCCACGGACTGGCCCTGGTCGAGCAGGTGCGCTGGCGGCGGTCCGCTGGCGTTGCCATGGCCCAGCCACTGGCTGGCGGTGTGCAGGCGCAGAAATTGTTGCAGCTGCTGCTGCCCGCTGATGGCCGGCTGCCACAGCAGCAAATGGCAAGGATCGGCCAGCTCGCTCGCCAGCGCCGTGGCCAGCAGGGCGCCGGCGCGCAGGCCCCACAGCCACAGCGGGCCGCCGGCGTGTTCCTGCAGCCAGCGGTGGGCCAGCCGCGCGTCCTGCAGCCAGGCCTGCCAGGTGGCATCGGCCAAGTCGCCTTCGCTGTCGCCACAGCCCAGCAGGTCGATCTGCAGCACGCCGTAGCCGGCTTGCGCCAGTGCTCGCGCCTGCTGAGCGGCCACGCGCCGCGTGGCATTGAGCTCCTCGGCAAACGGGTGCAGGTACAGCATGCAGCCCCGCTGGACATCGCCTTGCGGAGGGTGAAACAGGCAAAAGCGCTGCCCGGAAGCGGTCGGCAGGAAAAATGCCTGTGGCAGGGGGGCCGGCCCGAGGAGGCTCATGGGTCCTGCCGGTCCAGCCCCTGCTCCACCAGGTCGCTCAGGCTGCCCACGGTGGCGAACACCGCGCCACGCAGGTCATCGTCGCTGAAGGTGATGCCGAAGTGGTTTTCCAGACCGGTGAGCAGTGCCAGCACGGCCATCGAGTCGAGCTCGGGCAGGGCGCCCAGCAGCGGGGTGTCGCGCGTGAAACCCGCGGTGCGGCCTTGCAGGCTGAGTGCGCTGTCGAGCACGTGAAGGACTTGTTCGGTCAGGTTCATGGCGGGTACGGGTGTGTGGCGGGGTTGCGGATGGATTCTAGGCATGCCGGGTCGCTGCGAAGCATGGCAATGACTTACCATCTCCCACATGCCCCAAGCGCCGGATTTTCACAGCGGAGTGCCCCCTGTTTTGCTGCACGAGCTGCCGGCCCGCGCCGCTGCCTGCTGGCCAAACCACCGTGCGTTGACGGTGGAGGGTTGGCACCTGTCGTATGCCGATTTGCAGCCACAGATCGAGTGCATTGCAGCGGGCCTGCTGGCCCTGGGGCTGGAGCGCGGCGCCCGCGTGGCGGTGTATCTCGAAAAGCGGGTGGAAGCCGTGGTGGCCAGTTTTGCCGCGCCTGCCGCGGGCGGTGTGCTGGTGCCCGTGAACCCCTTGTTGAAGGCGGGGCAGGTGGCGCACATTCTGCAGGACGCGCAAGCGCAGGTGCTGGTGACATCCGCTGCGCGCCTGGCGGTTTTGGCCCCGGTGCTGGCCAACTGTCCCGGACTGCGGCACGTGGTGCTGTGTGATGGGCAACCGCCGGCCGCTCCAGATGGTTGGGCGGCGCATGTTGGCGTGCATGCCTGGTCCGATGTGCTGGCGAGCCAGCCGCTTGCGTTGCCCACCTTGCTGGAAATGGATGCAGCGGTGATTTTCTACACCTCCGGCAGCACCGGCCAGCCCAAGGGGGTGGTGCTGTCCCACCGCAATCTGGTGGCCGGTGCCACCAGCGTGGCCAGCTACCTGCACAACCACGCCGATGACGCTTTGCTGGCCGTGCTGCCACTGTCATTCGACGCCGGATTCAGCCAGCTCACCACAGGCTTTCTGGTGGGCGCACGCGTGGTGCTGCTCAACTACCTGTTGCCGCGCGATGTCTTGCAGGCCATGGTGCGGGAGCGGGTCACGGGCCTGACGGCGGTGCCGCCGCTGTACATGCAGCTGGCGGCGCTGGACTGGCCGGCCGGTGCCGCGCAACATCTGCGCTATTGGGCCAATACCGGCGGGCGCATGCCCCGGGCCACGTTGCAGCGCTTGCGCGAGCTGGCGCCTGCAGCCTCGCCCTTTCTGATGTATGGGCTGACCGAGGCGTTTCGTTCCACCTTTCTGCCGCCCGACGAGGTGGACCGGCGACCCGACTCCATCGGGCGGGCGATACCGAATGCCGATGTGCGCGTGCTGCGCGAAGACGGCAGCGAGTGTGCCGTCGACGAGCCCGGCGAGCTGGTGCATCGCGGTCCGCTGGTGGCCCTGGGGTACTGGCGGCAGCCCGAGGCGACCGTGCAGCGCTTCAGGCCCTGGCCTGCGGACCTGCTGCCCGCCGGTGGCGACTGGCGTGCGCCAGAGCGGGCGGTGTACTCGGGCGACACGGTGCGCCGCGATGCCGATGGGTTCCTGTATTTCGTCGGCCGGCGCGACGAGATGATCAAGACATCGGGCTACCGCGTCAGTCCCACCGAGGTGGAAGAGGTGCTGTATTCCAGCGGCCTGGTGGCCGAAGCGCTGGTGCATGCGGTGCCCGACGAGGCGCTGGGCAGCGCCATCTGCGCGGCGCTGCTGGCTTCGCCCAGGGCCAGCGGCAACGCCGACGCAGACAGTGCGGCCCTTCTGGCGCATTGCCGCGCGCATCTGCCCGCGTACATGCTGCCCAAAGTGCTGGACTGGGTCGGCCAGCCGCTGCCGCGCAGCCCCAATGGCAAGCTGGACCGCCAACGCTGGAGACAGGAATATGGATCGATTCGACACCTCCCGCGATGAACTGCAGGTCGGCGGCATGCCGCTGTCCTTGCTGGCCGAGCGGGTCGGCCAGACGCCTTTTTACGCCTACGACCGTGCGCTGATCGCCGCGCGCATCGCAGCCGTGCGCCAGGTGCTGCCGCAAGGCGTGCACCTGCACTACGCCATCAAGGCCAACCCCATGCCGGCCCTGGTGGGCTTTGTGCGCCCGCTGGTCGATGGCATGGACGTGGCGTCGGCTGGCGAACTCAAGCTGGCGCTGGATGCCGGCGCGGATGTCCGGTCCATCGGCTTTGCGGGGCCGGGCAAACGCGATGCGGAGCTGCGCCAGGCCGTGGCCGCAGGGGTGTTGCTGCATGTGGAGTCGGCGCGCGAACTGCGGGTGCTGGCCGATGCCGCGCAGGCGCTGGGGCGGCCGGCGCGCGTGGCACTGCGCATCAATCCGGATTTCGAATTGCGCGGTGCCGGCATGCACATGGGGGGTGGGCCCAAGCCTTTCGGGATCGACGCCGAGCAGGTGCCAGACCTGTTGTGCGGCATGGTGCGGCACGGCCTGGCCTTCGAGGGCTTTCATCTCTATCCGGGCTCGCAGAACCTGCGTGGCAACGCCATTGCGGAGAGCCTGCGCCGCTCGCTCGATCTGGTGCTGCGCCTGGCGCAGGATGCGCCGGCACCCGTGCGCCACGTCAACCTGGGGGGCGGCTGGGGCATACCGTATTTTCCGGGCGAGCATGCGCTGGACCTCGCTCCCGTGGCCGATGCCCTGGCGCAGGTGCAGGCCGACCTGGCGCGTGCGCTGCCTGCGGCGCGGTTGGTGCTGGAACTGGGGCGTTATCTGGTGGGCGAAGCGGGCATTTATGTGGCGCGGGTGATCGACCGCAAGGTGTCGCGTGGACAGGTGTTCCTGGTGACCGACGGTGGCATGCACCAGCATCTGGCTGCCTCGGGAAATTTTGGCCAGGTGATCCGGCGCAATTACCCGGTGGTGATCGGCAACCGGCTGCAGGCGCCCGCGCGCGAAATCGCCTGTGTCGTGGGGCCGCTGTGCACACCGCTGGATGTACTGGCCGACCGGATGGAGTTGGCCGTGGCGCAGCCCGGCGACCTGGTTGTGGTGTTCCAGTCCGGGGCCTATGGCGCGACGGCCAGCCCGCAGGCCTTTTTGGGGCATCCGCCATGTCCCGAAGTGCTGGTGTAGAAGCAGGCAACTCAACGTCCGCCGCTGTCCGTGCGGGCATGCCGGGCTTGTGCGGCTTATGGTTCGCGACGGCAGCCCTGGGGGTCGCCGGGCAGCACCCCGTGGCGCCCGCTCTGGCCGTGGCGGTGCTGTGCATCGTCGTGGCCTGGGCCGCCTGGCGGCCTGGCGACCTTTGGTTCATGTTGCCAGCGTTTTTGCCGGTGGCCAGTTTCGCGCCCTGGACGGGCTGGTGGCTGGTGGACGAATCCGACCTGCTGATACTTGCTGCCATGGGCGGCGCCTGCCTGCGCTGGAGCCTGGATGCATGGCGCAGACCCGCCGCCGTGATCCACCGCACGCCGCGCAGCATGCGTTGGGTGTACTGGGTGCTGCCACCGGTGCTGCTCCTGGGCGTGTGGCGCGGCTTGGACGATGCGCGTGGCGCCGCGCCGTGGACCGCGTTGCTGGCGGACCTGTGGGCCCAGGGGGTTTACGGGGACTACGACTTGCCGGGCAATACGCTGCGTGTGGCCAAGAGCCTGGTGTGGGGGCTGCTGCTGATGCCCGTGCTGTACCGCGCGGGCGAGGGCGCCCCGTTGCGGCTGGCGCGGGGCATGGTCGCCGGGCTGGCACTGGTCTGCGCCGCGGTGGTGTGGGAGCGCGGCGTTTACGTGGGTGGCCTGGATTTCAGCGACCACTATCGCATTACGGCCTGGTTCTGGGAGATGCATGTCGGCGGCGGCGCCATCGACGTCTATCTGGCGTTGGCATTGCCGTTCGCCTGGTGGGCGGCATGGATTGCACCGCATGGCTGGCGCTGGTGGGCTGCGGCGGCGCTGGTGCTGGTGTCGATCTATGCGGTTCTCATGACGTACTCACGCGGCGTTTATCTGTCTGTGGCGTTGGCATTGATTGCGCTGGCCGTGTTGGCTCACAAATATCACCTTGTCGCGCCGGATGGTTCTGTCTGGCATCGGCGGGCAATGGTGTGCCTGCTGGTGGCCTTGGTGGTGGAAGCGCTGGGTGTTTTGCTGGGCGGCTCATTCATGCCGGGTCGGCTGGCCCGATCCGATCAGGACCTCTACCAGCGGTTTGCCCACTGGCAGCGCGGTGTGGACTTATTGAAGACGCCCGGCCAGTGGGTCCTTGGGCTGGGGCTGGGACGGTTGCCGGCGCATTACAGCACGCAGACCCTGGAGGGCGCCTTGCCAGGCCAGGTGCGCTGGGTGCGTGGTACGAGTGGGCGCACCCAGGTGTGGCTTTCGGGGCCTGCCCGACCGGGTGTCAAGGGCGAACTGGCGCTGGCCCAGCGCGTGGCTTTGGCGCCGGGCGGCGCCTACAGCGTTCGCCTGCACGGGTACGCCGGGGCGTCCGCGTTGCTGAAGGTGCAGCTGTGTGAGCGGCATCTGCTGTACTCCTTCCGGTGTCAGGAGCAAATGCCCCGTGTGCTTGCGTCAGGCGATGACGCGGGCGGCTGGCTGGAAGCGCGTTTGCAAGGCCCCGCTTTTGTGCCGGAGGGTGCCCTTTCTGCCTGGAGAGAAGGTGTGCTCTCGATCACGGTGGTGCAGGCAAAGACGCCTGTGCGCCTGGACGCGGTGGAGCTGATCGATCCACAGGGCCGGCAGATCCTCAAAAATGCAGCTTTTGCACAAGGGCCGCGGCATTGGAGCAGCATCGCCCATGCGAACTTCCTGCCCTGGCATATCGACAACATGCAGCTGGAACTGTTGATCGAGCGTGGATTGCTGGGATGGGTGGTGCTGGCCGCATGGGCGGTTGGGGCGCTGGTGCTGGCCGCTCAAGGTGCTGCCCGGCAAAACGCTTTGGCCCTTGTGGTGGGAGTTTCAATTGCTACCACCCTACTGATTGGAGCGGTAATTAGCACCATTGAAATTCCACGTGTATCCATTATGCTGTGGCTGTTGCTTATCGTATCTCCCCTCGTCCGCAACCCATCACTGAACCACCGTGTATTGAATCCGACGGGAGGTGGTGGTTGACTTGGATTCATTGGGTTGTCAAGCAACTTTTGACATGTCGATAACTGGAATGCAGCGCAAACGTTTTGTTGCATGAATTGCCGAGCGAGGGCGATTTACTGGCATGTATTTTGGCATCCGGCGATCGGACTTGGCGGGGCGTGGCAATGATCAAGATTTTCAGCCATTATTTTCACCGACGCACCATGTTGCAGGTCATGCTGTATTCGGTGCTGATCGTTGGCACGTTGATTGTCTCGTTGACGATGCAGGCAGGAATGGGCATGTTCAATGTTGTGGCGATCGCCTCGGGAGTCGTACGAGGGGGGTTGATGGCCGTCGGTATTCTCACGGTGAATTTCGCCCTTGGCCTGTATGAGCGCCCCAGCAAACTGACCGTGGGTCAGGTCCGGGCGCGGGCTGTACTTTCCTTTCTGTTCTCGATGGCGATTGCCAGCGGGATCTTGTTTCTCTTGCCGCTGCAGTCCCCTTACCAGAATGAACAGGCACTGGTGGCACTGCTGTTGATCGTCAGCGGGCTGCTGATCATTCGATTATTCGGTGGCGAAATATTGCCTGTGTCGTACACGCGCCAGCGTGTCCTGGTGTTTGGTACGGGACCACGTGCGTGCATCGTGGGTCAATCGTTACAGGCCAATGATCCAGGGATCGAATTGGTCGGTTATTTTTCCGGACCCCAGGAAAAAGAACACAGCGTTTCCGAGCGCAACATTCTTTCCTCGGGGCAAACACTGACCGATGTGGTGAAAAATCACCGTGTGGATGAAATTGTGGTGGCCCTGAATGAGCGCCGCGGCGGGAGCATGCCGATGCGTGAATTGCTCGATTGCAAGCTCAATGGTATTCAGGTCATCGACATTGCCACCCATTTCGAGCAGTTTCTGGGGCAGATCCACCTGGATGCGGTGTCTGCCGGATGGCTGATCTTTGGCGACGGGTTCAAGCAGGGATGGGTGCGCTCGATCGTCAAATGGCTGTTTGACATGGTGGGGGCGATAGTGTTGTTGTTAATTTCCGCACCCGTGATGCTGGTCACGGCGCTCTTGATTTATCTCGAAAGTGGTGGGCCTGTTCTCTATCGCCAGGAGCGCGTCGGACTCAACGGCCGGATTTTCAATGTGATCAAGTTTCGCAGCATGCGCAATGATGCGGAAAAAGACGGCACCCCCCGCTGGGCCAGTGCCAAAGATGCGCGGATCACGCGCATTGGAAAAATCATTCGAAAGTTGCGCATCGATGAACTCCCCCAGCTGTTTTGCGTGCTCAAGGGTGACATGAGCCTGGTGGGGCCCCGGCCTGAGCGCCCCTATTTTGTGGACCGCCTCACGCTCGAAATTCCTTACTACGCATTGCGGCATGGCATCAAACCAGGATTAACCGGATGGGCCCAGGTGCGCTATCACTATGGGGCATCCATCCAGGATACGCAGCACAAGTTGCAATACGACCTTTACTACGTCAAAAACCACTCCTGGTTTCTTGATCTGGTCATTCTTTTCGAAACGGTGGGTGTGGTTCTGACGGGCAAAGGTGCGCAGTAAAAATCGGCCCACCTCGCATCGCCATGAACAACAGTGAAACTGCCCTGGCTTACTGGGGCTTGACTTTGTCGGCAGGGGCCTACGCCTTGCTGGCACTGCGCTTGCTCCGCCAGGAATATCTGCGTGTGCCGGTCAATCGCATTGGTGTGGCAATGCTGGCGGCTGCACTGCTGACGGTGATCTGGAGTGGCTTCAGCTTGCTGGCGCTGACAGTGGGCGCTGCGTGGTGGCTGGCGGCGCAGTCGGCCGACTTGCTGCGCTATCTCTGCTGGGGTGTCTTTCTGGCCCTTTTTTTCAAGCCTGATGCGGGTGTGGTGCATGGCCCGTGGTATCGGTGGTTGCCTGGGTTTGCGTCGGCGGGCTTGCTGGGTGTGCCCGCGTTGATTGTGATCATGAGTGTCCTGGCCGGGGTGGTGGGGCAGCTGTTTCTCATGGTGTTCCTGGCGCTTGGCGGACTGGTTCTGGTGGAGCAATTGTTCCGCAATCTTCCTGACGATTCGCTGTGGAGCGCCAAACCGGTTTGCCTGGGACTGGCGGGCACCTTCCTGTTTGACCTGTACCTGTTTTCCCAAGGTGTGCTTTTTCAGGGGGTGGACCCTGATGCCTTTGCTGCCAGGCCGTTCGTGCACGCGCTGATGGTGCCGTTTCTGCTGCTGGCCACTACGCGGCACCGCAACTGGATCGCCAAGATACGCGTCTCGCGCAAGGTGGTATTTCACTCCGCGACGCTGGCGCTGGTGGGGCTGTACCTGCTCTTTATGGCGGGTGTTGGTTACTACGTGCGCTATTTTGGTGGTGAATGGGGCGGCGCCTTGCAATTGGGGTTGGTTTTTGTGGGCCTGGTGCTGGCGTTGGCGTTGGCGCTTTCGGGCTCTTTGCGCGCCAAGTTGCGCGTCTTTCTGGGCAAGCATTTTTTTCGCTACCGCTTTGACTACCGCGACGAATGGCTGAAGTTCACCGCCACGCTGTCAAGCCAGGCGCACCCCCAGGAGGCGGGCCAGAACGTGGTGCGGGGCCTTGCCGATATGTTGGAGAGTCCCGCGGGCGCGTTGTGGCTGCTGCGCCCGGAAGACGACCAGTACCGGCAGGTGGCCCGGTGGAATCTGGCCTCCACGACCCAGACCCTGGACAAGAATGCAGAACTCCCTGCCTTCATGCGCGCCACCGGGTGGGTGGTCAATCTGGAGGAGCTCCGCGCTTCGCCCGAGCGTTACCGCGATTTGCGTTTGCCCGAGTGGCTGGCCGAGTACCCGCAGGCCTGGCTGTTGGTCCCGCTGTGGCAAGGCCCGGATTTGCTGGGCTTTGTGTTGCTGGCCAGTCCGCGTACGCGGGTGGACGTCAATTGGGAAGTCACCGATCTTTTGAAAACTGCCGGACGCCAGGCTGCGAGCTTTCTTGCGCAAATACAGGCCACCGAGGCGCTGCTGGAGTCGCGCAAATTTGAAGCGTTCAATCGCATGTCGGCCTTTGTGGTGCACGATCTGAAAAATATCGTTGCCCAGCTGTCGCTCATGGTCAAGAACGCGAAGCGACTGCAGCACAACCCGGAGTTCCAGGCCGACATGTTGATGACGGTCGAGAACTCACTGGATCGCATGCGCCAGCTGATGCTGCAATTGCGCGGAGACGCCGCGCCCGGCGATACGACCGTGGGCGTGGACCTGTGCAAGATCGCTGAGCGGTTGGCGGCCAATGCCTTGCGCCACGGGCGCACCGTGCAACTGGAGGTCGCGCCCCAGATCTTTACCCGTGGACAGGCTGACCGGTTGGAGCGCATCATCGGACACCTGGTGCACAACGCATTCGACGCTACGGATGCCGATGACCGGGTATGGGTGAAAGTGGATCGTTTCGGTAGCCATGCCCGTGTCGAAGTGGGAGACGAGGGCCAGGGAATGACCGAGGAGTTTGTCCAGACGCGTCTGTTCAAGCCGTTTCAGACCACCAAGGAGGCGGGCATGGGGATTGGAACTTACGAAAGTTTCCAGTACGTGCAGGAGCTCGGCGGCAAGGTTTCCGTGGACAGCAAGCTAGGCCAGGGAACCGTGGTGCGTCTGCTGCTTCCCTTGTTTGAGATCGGTCGTGATTTCGGTTTACATCCACAGGAGGGGGCATGAGCCCGGACAAGTTGCAGCCTCTGCTGATTGTTGAGGATGACCTGGCGCTGCAAAAGCAGATCAAATGGTCGCTGGATGGTTTTGAATCCGTCACCGCCCATGATCGCGAAAGCGCCATGGCGCAATTGCGCCGGCACGCGCCAGCTGTCGTGACCATGGACCTGGGTCTTCCCCCCGATGCCGACTCGGTCACCGAGGGGTTCAAGCTGCTGGAGCAGATTCTTGGCGCGGATCCCGACATCAAGGTGATCGTGCTGACCGGGCAAAATGACCAGTCCAACGCGCTCAAGGCCGTTGCCATGGGGGCCTACGATTTCCTGGCCAAACCGTTTGAGCCTGAAGTCCTCCATCTGGGCGTGGAACGTGCCTTCAGGCTGCACCAATTGCAAGCCGAGAACAAGCGGCTGCAGGCGATGCAGACACCCGATGCGCTGGCGGGCCTGTTGACCCGCGACCCGCAGATGCTGCGCGTTTGCCGCACCATCGAGAAAGTCGCCAACACCAATGCCTCTGTCATGCTGCTGGGCGAAAGCGGCACGGGCAAGGAGGTGCTGGCGCGCGGCCTGCACCAGCAGTCCCACCGCAGGAATGGCAAGTTCGTGGCCATCAACTGCGCAGCCATTCCTGAAAACCTGCTCGAAAGCGAACTCTTCGGCTACGAAAAAGGGGCTTTCACAGGCGCTGCCAAGACCACGCCGGGCAAGATCGAGACAGCGCACGCAGGCACGCTCATGCTCGATGAAATCGGGGACATGCCCATGGCCTTGCAAGCCAAGCTGCTGCGGTTCCTGCAAGAGCGTGTCGTCGAGCGTGTGGGGGGGCGCCAGGAAATTGCCGTCGATGTGCGCATTGTGTGTGCAACCCATCAGAACCTTGCGCAATGCGTCAAAGAGGGGCGGTTTCGAGAAGACCTCTATTACCGCCTGGCGGAAATCGTGGTGGAGATACCGCCCCTGCGCGCGCGGGTGGGCGATGCTGCATTGCTGGCACACGCCTTCGTGCGCCGGTTTGGTCAGGAGCACCGTCGCAACCTGACGCTGGCCGATGATGCGCTGCGTGCGATCGAGGCGCACCCCTGGCCGGGCAACATCCGCGAGCTCGAAAATTGCATCAAGCGGGCCACCATCATGGCCGATGGCCATCAGATCACTGCCGAAGATGTCGGGCTGGCCGGCGCCGATGGCGCAGAGGGGGATCGATCACTGGACCTGCGCGTGACGCGCGAGGCGGCCGAGCAGCGGGCGGTGATTGCAGCGCTTGCCCGGGCGGACGGAACGGTGGCCAAGGCGGCCGACCTGCTCGGTGTCAGCCGTCCCACGCTGTACGACCTGATGCACCGGCTGGGCCTCAAGCCCTGAACCATTTTTATGGAGAACGTCCATGAAGGCTCCCCTTTTGCGTTCCATGGTTCCTGTCGCCACGCTTGCTGCGGCCTTGCTGGTCTCGGCTTGCGGTAGCGGCAATCCGGATGCGCTCATGGCGTCGGCGCAGGGCTACCTGGCGCGCAATGATGCGCCAGCGGCCATCATCCAGCTCAAGAATGTGCTGAAGGACCATCCTGACTCCGCCAAGGCACGCCTCCTGCTGGGCCAGGCCTTGCAGCTTTCGGGTGATATTGCGGGCGCTGAAACCGAGTTCAGGAAGGCACAGGATCTGGGGGCATCCCCGGACGAAGTGGTGCCGCAGCTGGCCGAAGCCCTGTGGCTGGGCGGACAGGACCGCAAGATCACGACCGACTATGCCGGCCTGCAGCTGGCCAGTGCCCCAGCGCAGGCAAGTCTCAAGACCACCGTGGCCATTGCCTGGCTGCGCCAGGGCGAGGAAGACAAGTTCCGCGCAAGCATCGATGAGGCGCTCAAGGCCAAGGCCGACCATGCGCCTGCGCTCATCGAGCTGGCCCGTGCCAGTGCCCAGCGCGGCGATGTGGATGCTGCGCTGCAGGGGCTGGACAAGATTCCCCGGCAGTCTGCTGCCGCCGGCGAGGCGCTCAAGCTGCGTGGTGATTTGCTGCTTTATGGCAAGCGCGACATGGATGCGGCGATGGCTGCGTACCGGGATGCGCTTCAGGTCCATCCCTCCTACAAGGAGGGACAGGCCGCGGTTGTTCAGCTGCTGTTGCTGCAAGGCAAGACAGAGGCCGCCGCTGGCGCCTTGAAGAGGCTGGCACAGGCGGCGCCCGGAAAGCCGCAGACCTTGTATTTGCAAGCCATGCTGGCCTACGCAAAAAATGATTTCAAGGCAGCACAGGAACACGCGCAGAAGCTGATGCGCCTCACTCCCGACAATTTTCGGGCGCTTGAGCTGGCCGGCATGGCGGAGCTGCGCCTGGGTGCCTACGTTCAGGCCGAGGCCCTGCTGGCCAAGGCCCTGCAGCTGGAGGCCGGGCTGCCCATGGCCCGGCGCGGCCTGGTGACGGCCTATGTGCGACTGGGCCGGCTGGACAAGGCATTGTCGGCACTGCCGGCCGATATCGATCGCAACGACCGCGACCCCGGCATGGTGGCCCTGGCGGGGCAGGTATATATGCTCCACGGCGAGGTCGATCGCGCGCAGCGCTACTTCGCCCGGGCGTCCAGTCTGGATCCGAAAGACCCGGTCAAACGCACATCCCTGGCTGTCAGCCGCCTGGCATCGGGGCAGGGCGATGCCGCGCTGGGGGAATTGCAGAGCATTGCGGCATCTGACGATGGTGTGGTGGCAGACATGGCCCTGATCAATGCCCTGCTGCAGGAGCGCAAGGTGGAGCAGGCCCTCAAGGCCATTGATGCGCTGGAAAAAAAACGTCCAGCGGACGTGTTGCCCGTCTTCCTGCGTGGCCGCGCCTTGTTGCTCCAACATGACACCGCCGGTGCACGCAAGGCCATGGAGCGGGTTCTCGAGATCGATCCCAATTATTTTCCTGCGGTGGGCGTGCTGGCAGTGCTCGACAACGCCGACAAGCGGCCAGACGATGCGCGCGCACGCCTGGAGGCCGCGATCAAGCGGCAGCCGGGCAATGTGCAAGCACATCTGGCGCTGGTGGAGCTGCGTGCGGCCAATGGCGCGGACAAGTCGGAGCTGGCGAATCTTTTGCGCAAGGTGATTGATGCGGCGCCCAGCAGCCCCATTCCGCGCCTGCTTCTGGCGGAGCACCACCTGCGCAACAGCGAGCCGAAAGATGCGCTGACGGTGGCGCAGCAAGCGGTGGCCGCACTGCCTGACAATGTGCAACTGCTCGATGTCCTGGGGCGCGCGCAGTCGGCCAACGGCGAACACAACCAGGCGCAGGCCAGCTTCAACCGCATGGCCACGCTGCAGCCGCAGTCGTCCCTGCCCTACCTGCGCATGGCCCGTGCCAACCTGGTGGCGGGCGACCGTGCCGCGGCCAGCCAGAACCTGCGCAAGGCGCTGGAGATTGAACCCAATTCGCTGGAGGCACAGCAAGGACAGGTCCGTTTGGCGATGGCGGTGCAAAAGCCCGGCGATGCCTTGGCCATCAGCCGCACGGTGCAAAAGCAAAGACCCAAGGAGGCGGTAGGCTACGTGCTCGAAGCTGAGATCCACGCAGCCGGCAAGGCCTGGGACAAGGCCGCAGAGGCCTTGCGCGCGGGGCTCAAGCAGGTGGCCAGCCCGGATTTGGCGATGCGGCTGCATAACGTGCTGCTGTCGGCCGGAAAGAAACCCGAAGCCGACCGATGGGCGGCCGAGTGGCTGCGCACCCAGCCCAAGGATGCTGCCTTCCCCTTCTACCTGGGGACCCGGGCTCTCACCCTCAATGAGTTGCCAGAGAGCCTGCGCCAGTTCGAGCGCGTGGTGGCGCTTCAGCCCAACAACGCCGCCGCCTTGAACAATCTGGCCTGGATCAAGGGCCAGCTCGGCCAAGACGGTGCCCTGACCGATGTCGAACGTGCCAATGCCCTGGCACCCAATCAACCCGCGTTCATGGATACCTGGGCCATGCTGCTGTCTGCCGCCAACCAGCATGAGCGCGCCGTGGAATTGCAGAAGAAGGTGGTTCAGCTGCAGCCGCAAGTATTGGCGTTCAAGTTGAACCTGGCCAAAATACAGATCAAGGCGGGCAACAAGGATGCTGCCCGTGCCTTGCTCGACGAGCTCAGTGCGGCAGGAGACAAGTTTTCTGCCCAGGCCGAGGTGGACCGCCTCAAGAAAACATTGTGAATCGCCGTTGCGCGCTGGACGGGCGATCGGCTTGGGAGCCTTGGTGAAACGCGGTATCGCCAGCGAGACAAATTGAACTGCTTTGGAGGCAGCCATGAAAACACCCGAAACCCCATCGACACCGTCTGGCGCGGCACCAGGCAAGGATGCCCACGGAGTCAGCCGCCGTCAGATGGTTCGTGCGGGTCTGAGCGCCGCACCCGTGGTCATGGCGCTCAAGAGCAACACCGTTCTGGCCGGAGCCACGGGTGGCGGCCAGGGCCGTGGTGTGACCACATCGGCCTTTGCGTCGCTGCAAGCCAACCAGGGGCGGGTCAGCAATGCCCGCTACAAGACCGATTGCGAAGTTCGCACGCCAGCAGAGTGGCAAGTCAGGCAGAGCGAACTCAAGACCAGGAAATTTCAGGAATGCGGGTTTGCCGCCAATCCCGAAGGCAGATATGGGCGCCGCGTGACGCTGGGCGATGTGCTGGGCTACGAGGGCCATGACCGCGATACTGTGCTGGCCCGCTATGTGGTGGCGGCCTATCTGACAGCGCTCGAATTCCACGATGATCGCGACGTGCTGGCGCTCTCCACCGCGCAATGCAATGCCATCTGGAACGGGCGCGGCAACTGGAGTCCGTTTGCCGGTGCCCAGTGGGACTATGCACAAACCACCGCCTATTTTGAAACCATCTACGGTGCGCGCCGTTACGGCTGATGCGGGACCCTCGCCGGGTGGACCTGCAACGCGTTGGCATTGCCCACGGCGCGCAGACTACGGGCTGCAGCTGTGGCCCGACGGCGCTGTGGTGTACGACGAAGCCAGTGGCGATATCCATGCGCTCAGCCCCATGGCGGGCGAGGTGCTGCGCCATCTGTTGACGGTGCCGCAGTCTTGCGCCGAGAGCCTGGCCCGGACGCTGCTGGGTGAGGCGCCTGCTTGGGAAGATGTTTGCAGCGTGGACAGGATGCTGCGTGAATTCGAATTCCTGGGTTTTATCGAACCCTGCGGCGCGTGAACACCCAACCCCTGTTGTCTTCACTGTCCAGGCTCCAGCTCGGCAGGCTGCTGGGTGGAGACGGCCTGGCTATCGTGATTCCGCCCTTTGTGGTGCGGGTGCGCAGCCGGATTACCGTGGTGGCCGAGGGGCTGGAACGCCTTTATGCAGACCACCCGCTGGCCCCGCTGGACGGGGGCGGTTTCAGCGACTTTCATGTGGCAGTGCAGCCGCGTCGCCCATGGTTTCGCCCGTTGTGCTTTTTTGAGCTGGATGGAGGCCAACCTTTCACGCCGCTGGCGCAGGGCGAGGCCTTTGCACTTTTCGAGTGGGGCCTGAACTGGTGCGTGACCAGCCATTGCCATCAGTGGATCAGCCTGCATGCGGCGGTGCTGGAAAGGGGCGGGCGCGCCGTGGTTCTGCCGGCGCCACCGGGCGCGGGCAAGAGCACGCTGTGCGCGGCCCTCATGCTCCATGGCTGGCGCCTGCTGTCCGATGAATTGACGCTGCTGGAGCCCGGCAGTGGCTGGGTCGTGCCTTCGCCGCGGCCCATCAGCCTCAAGAACGATTCCATCGCTGTGATCCGCGATCGTGCACCCGGCTGCGTCCTGGGGCCGGTGGCGCACGATACGCAAAAAGGCACGGTCGCCCACCTCAAGGTGCAGCCAGAGAGCCTGGCCCGCGCCGACGAACGCGCCCTGCCTGCCTGGGTGGTCTTTCCCCGGTACGAGCGCGGCGCCACGCTGCAGGTGCAGGCGCGCACCAGAGCCACCACCGTGGTGGAGCTGGCGCGCAACAGCTTCAACCAGCACGTACACGGCCGTGCAGGCTTCGAGGCCCTGGTCCGGCTGGTCGATGCCTGCGACAGCTTTGATCTGCGCTACAGCCAGCTCGACCAGGCCCTGGCCTGGTTCGACGCGTTGCAACCGCCGTCCATGGGGGATTCTTGATGCAGGGCAACGCAATGCAGCCGCTGCTGAACCTGCTGGGTCCGGCGCCGCAGCCCAGCCGGTTGACGTTGCCCGAATGGGATGTGGTGGTGCGGCAAGCGCGCCGCGCCGACGTGCTGGCGCGCATTGCCGCACTGGCGCAGGCCCACGGCGCGTGGGACGCCGTGGCCCCTGCACCGCGCCCGCACCTGGCATCGGCACTGGCCCTGGCGACACGCCAGCAGCGCGAGCTGCGCTTCGAGGTGGCGCAGATAGCGCGTGCCCTGCAGCCAGCAGGCCTGCCCGTGGTGCTGCTCAAAGGCGGCGCCTACGCCCTGGCGGGTCTGCAGGCATCACTGGGGCGCATGGTTTCGGACGTGGACATTCTGGTGCCGCGCGAGCGCCTGGCCGACGTGGAAACCGCCTTGATGATGGCCGGCTGGGTGCATGCCAACCGCGACGCCTACGACCAGCACTACTACCGCACCTGGATGCACGAGCTGCCGCCGCTGCGGCACCTGCGCCGCGGCACGATACTGGATGTGCACCATGCCCTGGTGCCTCCCACCGCCAGGGCCCGGCCCAGCACGCAGCGCCTGCTGCAGGCGGCGCAGGCGCTGCCCGGTCAGCCGGGCGTGTGCGTGCTTGCACCGTCCGACATGGTGCTGCACAGTGCCGCCCACCTTTTCCACGAAAGCGACTTCGCGCACGGATTCAGGGGCGTGGTGGACCTTGACGCCTTGCTGCGCGAGTTTGCTGCCGTGCCCGGCTTCTGGCCAGGCCTGCTGGCGCGCTCGGCAGAGCTGGACTTGCAGTGGCCGTTGCACCATGCGCTGCGCTATGCGCACACCATCATGGACACCCCCGTGCCGCCAGGCGCCGTGGCGGCGCTGGCGGGCAGCGTGGGCCAGCAGGCCTGGATGCATCGCTTGCGCGATGCCCTGTATTTGCGCATGCTGCGGCCCGACCACGCCTCCACTGCGGATGCGTGGACGCCACTGGCGCGCAGCACGCTCTACCTGCACGGTCACCGCCTGCGCATGCCGCCGCATCTGCTGCTGCCGCACCTGTTGCGCAAGACGCTGCGCGGCCTCTTTCCCAAGGAGAAACCATGAACCACACACGCTGGTGGATGCGCTGGGCACTGGTGCTCCTGTTCCACGGTGCATGGAGCAGCAGCGCACTGGCGCAGCTGCCCGATACGGTGGAGCGGGTCAAGCCTGCCGTGGTGCTGGTGGGCACCTACCAGGCGACCGACACGCCGCGGTTTCGCTATGTGGGTACCGGCTTCGTGGTGGGCGACGGCTTGCGCGTGGTGACCAATGCCCATGTGGTGTCTGCCATCGGCGCCACAGGGGCCGACAGACCGGCGCTGGTCGTGCAGCTGCGCGCGGGAGCGAGCCTTTGGACCATGCGTCCCGCGCGGGTGCTGGAAAGCGTCCCAGAGCATGATCTCGCCCTGCTGCAGATCGATGGGCCGGCTGCGGCGGCTTTGAGCGTGGTGGTGTCGGAGTCGGTGCGCGAGGGCGACGATCTGGCTTTCATGGGTTTCCCCATTGGCGGGGTGCTGGGTTTTTCCAGCGTCACCCACCGCGCCACCGTTTCGTCCATCACCACCATGGCCTTGCCCAGCCCGACGGGGCAGCAGCTCAGCGAACGCGCCATCCGCAGCCTGCGCGCCGGGCCATTGCAGGTGTTTCAGCTCGATGCCACGGCCTACCCTGGCAACAGCGGCGGCCCCTTGTTCGATCCGCGCAACGGTGCCGTGCTGGGCGTCATCAACATGGTGCTGGTCAAGAGCACGCGCGAATCGGCCATGAGCCAGCCCTCGGGCATTTCGTACGCGATTCCGAGCCGTTATGTGCTGGAGTTGATGGCGCGGCACTCCGGCAGATGAACGCGTGGCGCAGTAACATCCTGCGCTTTGTCTCGAACCCTGCCGGCCCATGCTGAACTCTATTGGATCGAACCACGCCACCCTGGACGCCGCCATCATCGACCTCGACGGCACCATGGTGGACACCCTGGGTGACTTTGCCGAGGCCCTGAACCGCATGCTGAGCGACCTGGCGTTGCCGGCGATTGCCGCGCCGGCCATAGAACAGATGGTGGGCAAGGGCTCCGAGCATTTGCTGCGTTCAGTGCTCCATCACGTTCTAGACCAGGCAGGTAAAGCGCCAACAGCGATTGAAGTAGACGCGTTCTACGCCCGTGCCTGGCCCAGCTACCAGCAGCACTACCTGTCCATCAACGGCGACTATGCGCAGGTTTATCCCGGCGTGGTGGCGGGTCTGCAGGCCCTGCGCCAGGCCGGCCTGCGGCTGGCCTGCCTGACCAACAAACCGGCCGCGTTTGCTTTGCCCCTCCTGCGTGCCAAGGGGCTGGACGGCTATTTTGAGCAGGTGTTCGGTGGCGACAGTTTTGCCAGGAAGAAGCCCGACCCGTTGCCGCTGCTGAAAACCTGTGAGGCCTTGCAGACCGAGCCCGCCCGCACGCTGATGGTGGGTGATTCTTCCAACGACGCGCAGGCCGCTCGCGCCGCCGGCTGCCCCGTGGTGCTGGTCACCTACGGCTACAACCACGGCCTGCCGGTGCAGGCCGTGGATGCGGACGGTTACGTGGACTCGCTGGAACTGCTGCTGGCCTGAGTGGCCTGGCGGAGCGTGAAGGTTGGGGGGCTGGTGAGTCCGCGGGACTCAGGCAGGCTTGCCCAGCAAGGCGTCCTTGAGTTTCCAGTCCGCGGGTACGTGGCCCAGCCAGATACTCAGGAGCGCATTGAAGAACTCGGGTTCCTTGAAGGGTTCGCCCTGGGGCTTGCCCTTGACGGTGATGACCGTTCCCGTCCCGGGAATCCAGTCGATCATGAACTGGTCGCCGGCCTGCAGTTTCTTGTGCTCTGAAAAGATCTGGCTCATGCGCAGCACGCCGGGAATCAGCTTGGAGAATGCGGCCCGGTCCATGTTGTCTTCCATCCCTCGTGAAAACAGCTTGCCCAGCTCGGCAGAGTCAATCTCGCGCAGCATGGTGATGCTCAGGCGCTTGGGCCCGCGAACGGAGGTTGCTTCCGGCGTGGTCGATGCCTTCTTTTCCAGGTACAGCCCGGCCGTGTAAACCTTGAAAACGGTCTTGTAGCGCACGCCCGCCCCATTGAGTTGCAAGGTGCTGCCTGCGACCACACTGGTTTCTTCGTATTTCACGTCGGCGACGGTGACGGGCTGGGCCGTTGCGCTGGCCGCCATGCAACAGGCACTGACAAACGCACCGGCCGACAAGGCGCATCGATGGAGGAATTTCATGCAGGGCTCCTGGAAGTGAACGATCGTTCGTTTCTAATTGTTGCAAGAAGCGCTGGTTGTCACCACAGGGTTTTCGAGAGGTTGTGTCCTGTGAATGGGTGCAGCGCCCTCCATGGGGTCAAGGACCTTTGCTACACTTTGGGCATGTTCATACACCACGTGTTCATCACAGGTCGCAGCGACCGGGGAGCTTGGCCCTGGCGTCGGCCTGTCTGCCTGAACACCTGATGGCACCTGGGTTCATTCCCGGCGTGCAGTCTGGGCCCCGCCTGGAGCCCGCCGATGAACAGCGGCGCCCGACCCTTCTCTTGCGGTCTGCGCGCCACCCCAGCAGGGAGTCTCCCCCGTGATCACCGAACTTGAATTCAAAAGCCTGGCCGGCGAAGGCTACAACCGCATTCCGCTCATGGTGGAAGCCTTTGCGGATCTGGAAACCCCGCTCTCGCTGTACCTGAAGCTCGCCCACAGCAAGGATGGGGGCAAGCACAGCTTCCTGCTGGAATCGGTGGTGGGCGGCGAGCGTTTTGGCCGCTACAGCTTCATCGGCTTGCCTGCCCGCACCTTGCTGCGCGCCAGCGGGTTTGGCGCCGATGCGCGCACCGAGGTCGTCACCGACGGCCAGGTGGTGGAAACCGTGCGGGGCAATCCGCTGGATTTCATCGAGGCGTACCAGAAACGCTTCAAGGTGGCCCTGCGCCCGGGACTCCCCCGCTTTTGTGGTGGCCTGGCGGGCTACTTCGGCTACGACACGGTGCGCTACATCGAGAAGAAACTCGAAACCACCTGCCCGCCCGATGCGCTGGAAACACCCGACATCCTCTTGCTGCAGTGCGAAGAGCTGGCGGTCATCGACAACCTGTCGGGCAAGCTCTATCTCATTGTCTATGCCGATCCGGCCCAGCCCGAGGCCTATACCCGGGCCAAGAAGCGCCTGCGCGAGCTCAAGGACCAGCTCAAATATTCGGTGAGCGCCCCCGTGGTCAAGGCCACCGAAAGCCATCCCGCGCAGCGCAGCTTTGCCAAGGCCGACTACCTGGCGGCCGTGGGCCGGGCCAAGGAGCTCATTGCCGCCGGTGATTTCATGCAGGTGCAGGTGGGCCAGCGCATCCACAAGCGCTACACGGAAAGCCCCCTGAGCCTGTACCGTGCGCTGCGCTCGCTGAACCCTTCGCCCTACATGTATTTCTACAATTTCGGCGACTTCCATGTGGTGGGGGCCAGCCCCGAGATCCTGGTGCGCCAGGAGCAGACCGATGCGGGCACCAAGGTCACCATCCGGCCCCTGGCGGGAACGCGCCCGCGCGGTGCCACGCCCGAGAAGGACAAGGCCGCCGAGGTGGAGCTCATCAACGATCCCAAGGAGCGTGCCGAACATGTGATGCTGATCGACCTGGCGCGCAACGACATCGGGCGCATCGCCCGGACGGGCACTGTCAAGGTGACCGAAGCCTTTGTGGTCGAGCGCTACAGCCATGTGATGCACATCGTGAGCAATGTCGAAGGCCTGCTGAACGAGGGCATGACCAGCATGGACGTGCTCAAGGCCACCTTCCCTGCCGGCACGCTCACCGGCGCGCCCAAGGTGCATGCCATGGAGCTGATCGACCAGCTCGAACCCGTCAAGCGCGGCGTGTACGGCGGCGCCTGCGGTTACCTCAGTTACGCGGGTGACATGGACGTGGCCATTGCGATCCGCACCGGCATCATCAAGGACGGCACGCTGTATGTGCAGGCGGCCGCTGGCGTGGTGGCCGACTCGGTGCCCGAGCTGGAGTGGAAGGAAACCGAACACAAGGCCCGCGCCCTGCTGCGCGCCGCCGAACTTGTCGAGGAGGGGCTGGAATGAGCCAGGCCATCAACAACGTGCAGCATTGCACGACCATGGACGATGTGCGTCGCCACATCGACGCGCTGGACGACGTGCTGGTGCCGCTGCTGGTCACGCGCGGCGGCTACATGACCCAGGCCGCGCGCATCAAGCAGGACGCATCGCAGGTGCGCGATGAAGAACGCATCCAGGCCATCGTGGACCGCGTGCGTGCGCGCACACTGATCGAAGGCGGCGAGCCCGATGTGATGGAGGCCATCTACCGCAGCATGATGGAAGCTTACATCGCCCATGAACACCGCGAGTTTGCGCGCCTGCGCCAGACCGCTGCACATGAGGGGTGAGGCCATGAAACTCCTGATGGTCGACAACTACGACAGCTTCACCTACAACATCGTCCAGTATTTCGGCGAACTGGGTGCGGATGTGGAAGTGCATCGCAACGACGAGATCACCGTGGCAGACATCGAAGCGCGCCTGAATGCCGGGCAGCTCGACCGCCTCGTGATCTCGCCCGGCCCCTGCTCGCCCGCCGAGGCGGGCATCTCGGTGGCCGCCATCCAGCACTTTGCCGGCAAGCTGCCCATCCTGGGCGTGTGCCTGGGCCACCAGGCCATCGGTGCGGCCTTTGGCGGCACCATCGTGCGCGCCCAGGAGCTCATGCATGGCAAGACCAGTGTCATCACCACCACGCAAAAAGGTGTGTTCGCGGGGCTGCCAGAGCACTTCACGGTGAACCGCTACCACTCGCTGGCCATCGAGCGCGCGAGCTGCCCCGAGGTGCTGGAGGTGACGGCCTGGACCGATGACGGCGAGATCATGGGCGTGCGCCACAAAGAGCTGGCCATCGAGGGCGTGCAGTTCCACCCCGAGAGCATCCTCACCGAGCACGGCCATGCCATGCTGCGTAACTTCCTGGAGCAGCGCGCGTGATCATCGACACCCACTCGCCGGTGATGCCCATTGCCACGCCCGGCATGCACTGGCTGGACCGCGTGGCGGTTGCCATGTCCATCGGCTTCGGTCTCCCGCTGGAATTCGCCGGTAGCACCAAGGCCTGAAACCATCAGCAAGGACGAAACCATGCCCATCACCCCCCAGGAAGCGCTGCAGCGCACCATCGAGCACCGCGAAATCTTCCACGACGAGATGCTGCACCTGATGCGCCTGATCATGCGCGGCGAGCTCTCGCCCGTCATGACGGCGGCCATCGTGACTGGCCTGCGCGTGAAGAAGGAAACCATTGGCGAGATCACCGCCGCCGCGCAGGTGATGCGCGAGTTCTCCACCCAGGTGCATGTCGCCGACACCAGCCACATGGTGGACATCGTGGGCACGGGCGGCGATGGCGCCAACACCTTCAACATCTCTACCTGCGCCACCTTCGTGATCGCGGCGGCCGGCGGCAAGGTCAGCAAGCACGGCGGGCGCAGCGTCAGCAGCAAGAGCGGCAGCGCCGACGCCATGGAAGCCCTGGGCATCCATATCAACCTGCCACCCGAAGCCATTGCCCGGTGCATCGCCGAGGTGGGCATCGGCTTCATGTTCGCGCCCAACCACCACCCGGCCATGAAGAACGTGGCGCCCGTGCGCAAGGAACTGGGCGTGCGCACCCTCTTCAACATCCTGGGGCCGCTGACCAACCCGGCCGGCGCACCCAACATCCTCATGGGCGTGTTCCACGAAGACCTGGTGGGCATCCAGGTGCGCGCCCTGCAGCGCCTGGGCGCCGAGCACGCGCTGGTCATCTACGGGCGCGACGGCCTCGACGAAATCAGCCTGGGCGCCTCCACCCTGGTGGGTGAGCTCAAGGATGGGGCCATCCGCGAATACGAAGTGCACCCCGAAGACTTCGGCCTGGCCATGACCAGCACCCGCCAGCTGCGCGTGGACAACCCCGAACAGTCGCGCACCATCGTGCTCGATGTGCTGGATGGCAAACCCGGCGCGGCGCGCGACATCGTCTGCCTGAATGCCGGCGCCGCGCTGTATGCGGCCAACGTGGTGGACAGCATTGCCGCCGGCCTCTCGCGTGCGCAGCAGGCCATCGACAGCGGCGCCGCCAAGGCCAAGCTGGGCGAGCTGGTCACGCGCACGCATGCGCTGGCCACCGTGGCCTGAGCGCAGCATGTGGCGCGACCCCGGCTCCTGGATCGCACTGGGCGTCTCGGCGCTCTTTGTGGTGGTGGGGCTGGCAATGCACCGCGTGTTCACCCGCATACTGAAACAGGGCTCCGCGGAGCCTGGCTACGACAACCCCAAGGCTGAAAACCATGAGTGACATCCTCAACAAGATCGTGGCTGTCAAGCACGAAGAAGTGGCCGCCGCCAAAAAGCGCCTGCCGCTGGCCGCCATGCGTGCCGACGCCGAAAGCCGCGTGCTCACGCGCGATTTCGAAGGCGCGCTGCGCGCCAAGATCGCCAAAGGCCAGGCGGCAGTGATTGCCGAGATCAAGAAGGCCAGCCCCAGCAAGGGCGTGATCCGGGCCGATTTCATTCCGGCCGACATTGCCCAGAGCTACGCCGATGGCGACGGCACGGTCAGCGCGGCCTGCCTGTCGGTGCTGACCGACAAGCAGTTCTTTCAGGGCAGCGTGGACTACCTCAAGCAGGCCCGCGCGAGCTGCCAGCTGCCCGTCCTGCGCAAGGACTTCCTCGTGGATGCCTACCAGGTGTACGAAGCGCGGGCCATGGGGGCCGACGCCATTTTGCTGATCGCTGCCTGCCTCGACGATGCCCAGATGCGGGATTTCGAGGCCATCGCCCGCAGCCTGGACATGGCCGTGCTGGTGGAGGTGCATGACGGCGCGGAGCTGGAGCGCGCCCTGAAGCTCAAGACGCCGCTGGTCGGCATCAACAACCGCAACCTGCGCACCTTCGAAGTCAGCCTGCAGACCACGCTGGATCTGAAAAAGAACGTGCCCGCCGACCGCCTGCTGGTCACCGAGTCGGGCATCCTCCAGCCTGCGGACGTGAAGACCCTGCGCGATGCCGGCGTGCACGCCTTCCTGGTGGGTGAAGCCTTCATGCGCGCCCCGGAGCCGGGTTTGGAGCTGGCCAAGCTGTTCGCCTGACCGGCAAAATCGATTGCCGCTTGCGCTTCCTGGATAAACGCAGGACCCCATTTTGATCATGAATGATCTGCACAATGCACCCACGCAACTGCAAAGCGCCGACCCGGCCGACTGGCCCGTGGCGCCTGGCTGGCAGCCGCTGGTGCAGGAGTTTTTCGCCAGTGCGGCGGGCGGCAAGCTGCTGACCTTTCTGCAGGCGCGGCTGGCTGCCGCTGCCACCATCTTCCCGCCGCGCCCGCTGCGCGCGCTGGAGCTCACGCCACCCGAGGAGGTGCGCGTGGTCATCCTGGGGCAGGACCCCTACCACGGCCGGGGCCAGGCCGAGGGGCTGGCTTTCTCGGTCGCACCGGGCGTGGCGCTGCCGCCCTCGCTGCGCAATATCTTCAAGGAATTGCAACGCGACCTGGGAACGCCTTTCCCGGCGATGCCCGAGCCCGGCGGCAGCCTGGTGAAGTGGGCCCGTAACGGCGTGCTGCTGCTCAACACCACGCTCACCGTGGAAGAAGGCCAGCCCGCCAGCCATGCGGGAAAGGGCTGGGAGGTGCTGACCGACGCCGTCATCCGCCACGTGGCCCAGGGGCAGCGGCCCGTGGTGTTCATGCTCTGGGGCTCGCATGCGCAGAGCAAGCGCGCCGTGATTCCGCGCGACCGGGGGCACCTGGTGCTCACGGCCAACCACCCCTCGCCGCTGTCGGCGCTGCGGCCGCCGGTGCCGTTCATCGGGTGTGGGCATTTCGGGCAGGCGCGGGTGTTTCGTGAGAAGGAGGAACGCTATGCCAGAGTTCACCGGGTCGACAGTTGCCGACACGGTGAGTAGCCGCGCTAAACAGGTTTATTTAGCGGAAGCGGCGCCTGTTAAAGAGGTCGTCGCGGTAAACCCTGGTTACATATTTCTGGTGGCATAGACAGTCGTGGTCGGTGTTTCCTCAGCAGCCATCAACTGCTTGAGCACGCCAGTGCGCACCAATGCCGTGAAAGCGCCCACGCACAACCCCATGAACAGCCCCAGGGCCAGGATTATTGATTTCTTGGGAGAAAAAGGCTTTTCGGGCGCAATAACTTGGCCGTCTATGTGAAAAATTTTGAATTTCTTTTCTGCGGTCTTCAGTTCTGACAACAGGCGCAACTGGGACTGGGCTGCTCGCAAGCCGTCCACAAAGGGGGCGTCGTCTTTGCGATTTTTGAGCACAGAAAGTTCGGCTTGCAACGACTTGCTGCCACGGGCGTACAGGCGCGAACCATCTATGACCGAGGCCACGCCGTCTTGACGGGGCGGTTGGGCACTGGTCATCTGGGGATCCCTGATACCCACGGCCAGGGCAACCTGCAAGGCTTCGGTCAGCTGGGCTTGCCGATCATTACGGGTTTGCTCTGTGATTCGAAGCTTTTCTTCCAGGTCGCGTTCTGTGTTCTGCAGTTGCAATGCAATGGCTTTTTCTGCATCGCTGAACAAGGAGCGGGTAGCGTCTTCGGCGACCTGGTTCAGAAAGTTGTTGGTCCAAGCCGCGGCTTTTTCACCCGAAGGGGCTTCTATGCGCACGCTGTAGAGGTCGCGGCCTTTCTTGGGAGGCGGAGGGGTGACCGTCAGAACTTTCTGGCTCATGTGCTGATAAAGCGCTTGCCGGGCAGCCGCGCTGTCAGGCGCACTGTCCTGAGCTGGCAAATAGATTTCCTGGAAAAAACGCTGTTTGGCTTCGTCCGTGAGCAACCGGCGCACGAAATACGCAAATACCTGATCTGGTGTGTACTGCTCTAGGCCGGAGGCACTGGTCCTGCCGCTATTGAGTTCGGCGATCTCGCTGCTGTATGGCTTGTCCAGATACGCCTTGATCTCAAAGCGGGAAGGCATCAGGATCAAGGCGAATGTGGCCAGAAGTAAACCCGCACCCGTCAAAGCGCTCACGATGCGCCACTGGCTCTTGAGGTTGAACCATACGTTGTGAACTGTGAGTTCGGTATCAGTGTGCGACGGGGTGGAGCGCGCGGGGGGGGGGGGAGGAAGGGCATAAGCACTAATTACTATCTGTAACGATACATTGTCGCATCAAACAATTTTTTCCTTGCATTTTCCAGTGTTTGCGCTAATAGACATTCTGGAGTCACGGAAGTGTTCTGGGCGCCAGCATCCCGTATCTGCCTGCCGGTTGATGGCATTCCGCAATTGATGTTCGATGTAATCGGTGTGGTGTGTGCAGTCGCGATGCCTTTTTTGTGCAGTTTCTTAGTCTGGAGACCGAGTCTCGGTCCGGCGGTTGACTCACTTTTCTTTGCTTCTACACCCTTCGAAAGAAAGTAAGCAAAGAAAAGGCGACCCTGCTGTCTGCGACCCCTTTGCGTTGCTACGGGGCGATCTGGGGTGCTCGGGTGCGGGGTGCGCCGTGGAACTCACTGCGCGCCTGCGGCGCTACATTCCAACAACCACGGCGAGTTAGTTAACGAAGCGGGTATGTCCTGCGGCACACCCACCACCCCGGGCCCTGCGCCCCCCAGGCGCATCCAGAAGGGGGGAACCACCAAATAGCCAACAGCCACACGGGCCATTGCTGCGCTCGGCCCTATCTCGCGGGCGCAAACGCCTCGCGCTGCGCAGCCAGGGCCGAGCGCAGCAATGGCCCGAAGGGATGTCCGCTCGGGTTCCCTTCAGGCTGTGCCGAGGAGCGCAGCGGCCAGCGGATCAGGGCTCGCGATTGTTTGAGCGCCGCAGGCGCGAGTTCGAGCGAGACCCCGCTGGACGCGAGCACCGCAGGTTGCCCGTAGCGCAGCGCAGGGACGCAGCCTGCAGGGTCGCCTTTTCTTTGGTGACTTTCTTTTGGCGAAGCAAAAGAAAGTCACTGCGCCGCCGGGCGCATACCCCGGCTCCCGCCGTTTGTATAGGCATGTCAAATGCTATTAAAAACATAGCTATTGGGGTAATATAAACAAGCGCCAGAGCCATAATTCACACCGAAACTCGCTCCAGCAGCATCGCGTCGCCGTAGCTGAAGAAACGGTACTGCTGCGCAATCGCGTGCCGGTACAGGCCCATGATGTGGGCATAGCCCGCAAACGCGCTCACCAGCATCATCAGCGTGCTCTTGGGCAGGTGAAAGTTGGTCAGCAGCAGGTCCACCACCTGGAAGCGAAAGCCCGGCGTGATGAAGATGGTGGTGTCGCCGCTGGCCTGGCCCGAGCGGGCCCAGGATTCGAGCGTGCGCACCGTCGTCGTGCCCACCGCCACCACGCGGCCGCCGCGCTGGCGGCAGCGCTCCAGCGCGGCCAGCGTGGCCAGGGGCACCTCGTACCACTCGCTGTGCATCTGGTGCTCGGCCAGGTTCTCGGTCTTGACCGGCTGGAAGGTGCCGGCGCCCACATGCAGCGTGACGCTCGCGCGCTCGATGCCGCGCGCGGCCAGGTCGGCCAGCACGGCTTCGTCAAAGTGCAGCGCGGCCGTGGGCGCGGCCACGGCGCCGGGGTGGCGGGCAAACACGGTCTGGTAACGCTGGCTGTCCTCGGCCTCGTCGGGGTCGTGGCTGGTGTTCTGCTGGCGCTCGATGTAGGGCGGCAGCGGCAGGTGGCCGTGGCGCTCCATCAGCTCCCAGGGCGACTCGCCCGCAGGGCCGTGCAGTGCAAAGCGGAACAGCGGGCCGTCCTCGGTGGGCCAGCGGCCCAGCAGCTGGGCGTCAAAGCCGCCCGCCTGGCGGCCACCGGCCATGTGCACCACGCTGCCGGGCAGGGGCTTCTTGCTGACCTTCATGTGGGCCACGACTTCGTTGCCCGGGTTGCCAACCTCTGCGGGCAGCACGCGCTCGATCAGCAGCTCCAGCTTGCCGCCGCTGGCCTTCTCGCCAAAGATGCGCGCCTTGACCACGCGCGTGTCGTTGAACACCAGCAGGTCGCCCGCGCGCAGCAGGCCGGGCAGCTCGCGGAAGATGCGGTCCACCGGCTGCATGGCGCGGCCATCGAGCAGGCGCGATGCGCTGCGCTCGGGCGCTGGGTGCTGGGCGATCAGTTCGGGGGGCAGCGAGAAGTCGAAGTCGCTGAGGGTGAAGGCGCGCGGGGCGTGGAACGTGGTGGAGGCCGCGCAGGCGCTGGCTGTGCCGGGGGAGAATTCAGTCATCGTGCTTGAGGGCCGAACGGGCCCGTGCCAAGGAAAAAATGCGGAGGCTTGGATTGTCCCATGGGCCTGCGCTGCCCGCCTGCCCAGGGTTATGACGGCGCGGTGAAAGCCACCGGCGCAGGCACGCTGTGCACCAGCCGCTGCATATCGGCGGCCTGGGCCAGGGCAGTGCCGGGGGCCAGCAGGGCGGCAGCGCCCGCGGCCACGCCCCAGCGCAGGGCTTCGGCGGGCGCATCGCCCCGGTCCAGCGCCCAGACCAGGGCGGCCAGGAAGCAGTCGCCTGCGCCGGTGGTTCCGGTGGCTGCGGGCACGTGCAGGGCAGGGGCCTGCCAGACACCTTCACGCGTGGCCAGCACGGCGCCTTGGTCGCCCACGGACAGCGCCACGATCTTTGCCTGGCCTGCGTGTACCAGCGCCTGCGCGGCCGCGCACCAGTCGGTGGCGCTGGCCAGGGGCTGCTGCAGCACCTCGCGCAGTTCGCGCAGGCTGGGCTTGACCAGCGCCACGCCGGCTTGCAGCGCCGCTGCCAGCGGCAGGCCGGAACTGTCCACCACCAGGCGCGTGCCGCGTGCACGGGCAAGGGGTGCGAGCCGGGCGTAAAAATCAGGTGGCACGCCGGGTGGCAGGCTGCCGCTGGCAATCAGCCAGCGCGGCGCATGGGGGAGGGCTGCCAGGGCCTCCAGGCAGGCCTGCCATTCGGCGGCTTGCAGGGTGGGGCCGGGCAGCACGAAGCGAAATTCCTGGCCGGTGCTGCTCTCTACCACCGAGAAATTCTCGCGCGTGTCGCCGGCAATCGGCTGGATGGTGGTGGCAACGCCTTCTTCGGCCAGCAACTGGCGCACCTGCGTGCCGGCTGCGCCGCCTGCCAGTGCCCAGGCCTGCACGTCGGCCTTCAGCCGGTGCAGCACCCGCGCCACGTTGATGCCGCCGCCGCCTGCAAAGCGTTGCGCCGGACTGCAGCGCAGCTTGTGCGTGGGGGCCACGCGGTCGGTGCTGGTGGCCAGGTCGAGGGCGGGGTTGAGGGTGAGGGTGATGAGGGCAGGCACGGGCAGAGGGGATTGGCAATGGTGGTGGGGCGAAATTACCAGACCTGTCCGGTCAATCCCGACCACAGGTCCATCATGCTGATGGCGTCACCCGCAGGTGGCTGAAGTCGGTCTCGATCCGTGCGCCAGCTCCCTCGCGCGCTACCGGGGTGGTGCCCGGTGCCACGTCCACCCGCTTGTCGGTGTCGAACCCGCACTCGTGGAGGGCGGTGGCCTGGATGCCGGCCAGAAGGGCTGCTCCATCCACGCGCCACAGCATTTGCCCAGGTACATGCCCAGGGTGAGATGTCGGATGTGAATGCGCTTGCACCGCTTGCACATGGCGGAAACGCCGGGCTCGACAGTTCGCTATAACCATCAATTAAAAGCAGTCATGGTAGCCTTTTTGGTCTGTCTTTTGCCTGTGCGCTCCCTCCCATTGTTCCCCTATGCCCACCGCTTCCAAAGTTGTTCCCCCAGCCACCGCACGGGCTGCCGCTCCGGTGGCCGCCAAGGCCGGAGTGTCGGTGGCGCAAAAGGCCCTGCAAAAGCTGGGGTTGCGCCGCGACATCGACCTGGCGCTGCACCTGCCGCTGCGCTACGAGGACGAAACCCGCATCACCCCGCTGGCCAATGCACGCGACGGGCAGATGGTGCAGATCGAGGCCACGGTCACGTCCAGCGAGGTGCAGCTGCGCCCGCGCCGCATGCTCAAGGTGCAGGTGGAGGATGGCACGGGCACCTGCGATCTGACGTTCTTCAGCTTCTACCCCTCGCACCAGAAGACCCTGGCCGTGGGTGCGCGGCTGCGCATCCGGGGCGAGGTCAAGGGCGGTTTCTGGGGCCGGCAGATGCTGCACCCGGCGTTCCGCGCGGCGGGGGGCGAGTTGCCTGCTGCGCTCACGCCCGTCTATCCCACCACGGCAGGGCTGCCCCAGCCCTACCTGCGCCGCGCTGTGGTCAGTGCATTGACCCGGGTGGATTTGTCGGACACCCTGCCACCCGGCGCGGAGCCGCCGATGGCCCGGATTCATGGCCCCAATGGCCTGCAGCGCAGGTTCAGCCTGCGCGAGGCGCTCACTTTTTTGCACCACCCCACGCCCGATGTGGCGCTGTCCACGCTGGAAGACCACAGCCACCCCGCCTGGCAGCGCCTGAAGGCCGAGGAGCTGCTGGCCCAGCAGCTGTCGCAGCAGCAGTCGCGGCGCGAACGCGACATGCTGCGCGCCCCGGTGCTGCGGCCCCGGCCCCGCGCTGAGGGCGACTTGCCTTTGCATGAACAGCTGATGGCCGTGCTGCCGTTCGACCTGACGGCCGCCCAGCGCCGCGTGGGCGAAGAAATCGCGGCCGACCTGGCCCGCCAGGTGCCCATGCACCGCCTGCTGCAGGGCGATGTGGGCTCGGGCAAGACCGTGGTCTCGGCCCTGGCCGCCTGCCTGGCCATGGACGCGGGCTGGCAGTGCGCGCTGATGGCGCCCACCGAAATCCTGGCCGAGCAGCATTTCACCAAGATGATCGGCTGGCTGGAACCGTTGCTGGCCGCGCGCGGCCGCAAGGTGGCCTGGCTGGTGGGCGGGCAAAAGAAAAAGGACCGCAGCGCCATGCTGGAGATGGTGGCCAGCGGCGAGGCTGCACTGGTCGTGGGCACCCACGCCGTCATCCAGGAGCAGGTGCAGTTCAAGAACCTGGCGCTGGCCATCATCGACGAGCAGCACCGCTTTGGCGTGGCGCAGCGGCTGGCGCTGCGGCAAAAGCTGGCGGCAGGCGTCGCCGCCGGGCCGCCCCAAGGCGACGCGGCCCCCTCGGGGGGCAGCGACCCGCGCAGCGGCGGAGCGTGGGGGCCTGTGGCCTGCATGGAACCCCATATGTTGATGATGAGCGCCACGCCCATCCCGCGCACGCTCGCGATGAGCTATTACGCCGACCTGGATGTGTCTGTCATCGACGAGCTGCCCCCGGGCCGCACGCCCATCGTCACCAAGCTGATTGCCGACAGCCGCAAGGACGAGGTCATCGAACGCATTGGCGCGCAAGTGGAGGCCGGGCGGCAGGTGTACTGGGTGTGCCCGCTGATCGAAGAGAGCGAGGCGCTGGACCTGAGCAATGCCACGGCCACGCACGCCGACCTGAGCGAGGCCCTGCCCGGCGTGATGGTCGGCCTGCTGCATTCGCGCATGCCAACGGCCGAGAAGAAGGCCGTGATGGCGCTCTTCACCAGCGGCCAGATGGGCGTGCTGGTCTCCACCACCGTGATCGAGGTGGGTGTGGACGTGCCCAATGCCTCGCTGATGGTCATCGAGCATGCCGAGCGCTTTGGCCTGTCGCAGCTGCACCAGTTGCGCGGCCGCGTGGGGCGGGGCGCGGCGGCGTCGGCCTGCGTGCTGCTGTATGCCACCAACGACAGCGGCCGCGTGGGTGAAACCGCCAAGGAGCGCCTCAAAGCCATGGCCGAGACCAATGACGGCTTCGAGATCGCCCGGCGCGACCTGGAGATCCGCGGCCCCGGCGAGTTCCTGGGCGCGCGCCAGTCGGGCGACGCGCTGCTGCGTTTTGCCGACCTGGCGACCGACACGCACCTGCTCGAATGGGCGCGTGAGCAGGCGCCGCAGATGCTGGACCGGTATCCCGGACTGGCCGCCAAACACGTGGCGCGCTGGTTGGGTGGAAAATCCGATTACCTCAAAGCATGAGACGCTGCGATCAACACTGACGTGGCTCGCAGGAACACACCATGACCCTCACCGAACTCAAGTACATCGTCGCCGTGGCGCGCGAGAAGCACTTCGGCCATGCCGCCGATGCCTGCTATGTCTCGCAGCCCACGCTGTCGGTGGCCATCAAGAAGCTCGAGGAAGAGCTGGACGTGAAGCTCTTCGAGCGCAGCGCCGGCGAGGTGACGGTGACGCCGCTGGGCGAGGACATCGTGCGCCAGGCGCAGAGCGTGCTGGAGCAGGCGGCGGCCATCAAGGAGATCGCCAAGCGCGGCAAGGACCCGCTGTCGGGGCCGCTCACGCTGGGAGTGATCTACACCATTGGCCCCTACCTGCTGCCCGATCTGGTGCGCCAATCGATCCAGCGCACCCCGCAGATGCCGCTGATGCTGCAGGAGAATTTCACGGTCAAGCTGCTGGAGATGCTGCGCACCGGCGAGATCGACTGCGCCATCCTGGCCGAACCGTTTCCGGACACCGGCCTGGCCATGGCGCCGCTGTATGACGAGCCCTTCATGGCGGCCGTGCCCAGCACGCACCCGCTGGCAGTGCAAAAATCCGTCTCTGCCGCTGAGCTCAAGAGCGAGACCATGCTGCTGCTGGGCGCGGGCCACTGCTTTCGCGACCATGTGCTGGAGGTCTGCCCCGAGTTCGCACGCTTTTCCAGCAATGCCGAGGGCATCCGCAAGTCGTTCGAGGGCTCGTCGCTGGAGACCATCAAGCACATGGTGGCTGCCGGCATGGGCGTGACCCTGGTGCCCCGCCTGTCGGTGCCGCGCGATGCGCTGCTGACCGTTTCGCGCCGCCGCAAGAGCGACGAGAGCTACATCCGCTACCTGCCCATCCGCGAGGAAGACGGCGGCCCGCCGCCCATGCGCCGCGTGGTGCTGGCCTGGCGCCGCAGCTTCACGCGCTACGAAGCCATCGCCGCGCTGCGCAACGCCATCTATGCCTGCGAACTGCCGGGTGTCACGCGGCTGTCATGACCGGATGCCACCGTGCCGGTGGGGGTGAATGGAAGTGGCGCCGCAGTGTCCTGCGCTACAGTGAATGACAGCGCTGCACGCGCCTTTCTGGCGCCCGCAGCCGTTGTTCCACCCTCACATCCCCGGAGAAATGACATGGCCAAGGCTTCCAGCAAAACCGCCGCACCCCGCATCAACATCGGCATCAGCGAGAAAGACCGCGCCGCCATGGCCCAGGGCCTGTCGCGCCTGCTGGCCGATACCTACACGCTGTACCTCACCACCCACAACTTCCACTGGAACGTGACCGGCCCCATGTTCAATACGCTGCACACCATGTTCATGGCGCAGTACACCGAACTGTGGAATGCCGTGGACCCCGTGGCCGAGCGCATCCGCTCGCTGGGCCACTTCGCGCCGGGCTCCTATGCCCAGTTCGGCCAGCTCGCCAGCCTGCCGGACGCACCGTCCGAGCCCCCCAAGGCCGCCGAGATGATCCGCATCCTGGTCGAAGGCCACGAAGCCGTGGCCCGCACCGCCCGCAGCCTGTTTCCCCTGGCCGACAAGGCCAGCGACGAGCCCACGGCCGATCTGCTGACCCAGCGCCTGACCATCCACGAGCAGACGGCCTGGATGCTGCGCTCCTTGCTGGAAGACTGAAACCCCCTTGCTCCATCACGGGGCGGGTCTGCTGCCGGGGCCGGTTTTCGGCAGCGGGCTCTCGCCGTGGCGCCCTGACCTGGAGAGACAAACACCATGCCATCTACCAGCTACCCCGGCCCGGGTGCCGAACTGGAAATCAAGCTGGCCTTGCCCGCCGCCAACCCCGCAGGCCTGGCCCGGCAGCTGGCGCGCCTGCCGGCCCTGGCGCGGTGCAAGCCCGTGCACCAGCGGGTGGACAACATCTACTACGACACCCCCGGGCAGGAACTGCGCGCCCAGCGCATGGCCTTGCGCCTGCGGCGTGTGGGCGAGGGCGGTGCGCTGCAATGGCTGCAGACCTTCAAGACCAGCGACGGTGGCGATCTGGCACTGAGCCTGCGTGGCGAGTGGGAGGTGCCCGTGCCCGGGCCCGCGCTGGTGCAGACCGCCTTGCAGGCCGCGCCGCCCTGGCAGAAGTTGGACCCCAATGGCGCCATGTTCGCCGCACTGCAGCCTTGCTTTGGCACGGCCTTCGAGCGCACCGCCTGGACGGTGCGCCGGCGCGACGGCACGGCCATCGAGGTGGCGCTGGACATCGGGCAGATCACCAGCGGACAGCGCAGCGCGCCGATCTGTGAGCTGGAGCTGGAACTGCTGGCCGGTGCACCCGCCGCTCTGTGCGATCTGGCGCGGCAGATCGCGCAGCACATCGCCGTGCTGCCGCTGGCCGCCAGCAAGGCGCAGCGCGGCCATGCGCTGCGCGAGGGCACGCTGTACACCCCGCGGAGTGCCCGCCCGCTGCTGCTGGGCCGAGAGGTCTCGCTGCGCGGCATGGTGCAGCCGGTGCTGGGCGAGATGTTTGCCCAGTTCACCGCCAACTTGCACGCCCTGGGCCAGTGCGACGATCCGGAGCTGGCGCACCAGGCGCGGGTGGGCTGGCGGCGCTTTCGCAGTGCCTTGCGCCTGTTCCGGGCTGTCTTGCCGGTGCAGGCGCAGCCCTCGCGGCAAGGGCTGCAGCCCCTGCTGTCATTGCTGGGCGGGTTGCGCGACCTTGATGTGGCCTGCACGCAGACCCTGCCTGCGCTGCAAGGCGCCTTTGTGGCCGGTGCCGCAGCGCGGGCCCCGCGCTGGCAGGCGATGGAGCAGGCGTTTGCACAGGCCGCGCTGCTGCAGCGCGAGACGGTGCGCCGGGCCCTGCGGGAGCCTACGGTGGGTGCGGCCTTGCTGGCCATCACCCTGTGGCTCGACGAGCTTGCGCGGCCCGAGGCCTGGGGGGCGCAGGACATCTCGGGCAAGGCTGTGCGCCATTGGGTGCGCCAGCGCATGGTGCGGCTGCATGCGCAATGGAAGAAGGCGCTGCGCGACAGCACCCACGCCGAAAGCCAGCACCGCGCGCGCATTCTGGCCAAGCGCCTGCGCTACAACATCGACGCCTTGCGCCCGCTCCTGCCGGCCCGCGCCCAGCGCTGGCTGCAGCAGGCCCGCCAGGTGCAGGCAGACATCGGCGCATCGCGCGATGTGCTGCAGGCTGGGTTGCTGGCCCAGCGACTGGCGGTGGACGGGGGCATCGTGGAGTTTCTGCGCGGCTATGCGGCCGGCCAGGCGGGCGCGCCATTGGCACCACCGGTGCAGGGTGGCGTATAAAGCGCGTTTTCCCCGGTAGCCTGCCTTCGTGCACGGGCGGCACTTCTCGCCGCTTTCCTGCTGCCACCTTCCCTCGTCCGTTTTTGTTTTTTCGCATGTCCCCTTCACCGCGCAGCCGTTTTTCCCTGTACCTTGACCTGATCCGCTGGGACCGGCCTGCTGGCTGGCTGGTGCTGGTGTGGCCCACGCTCAGCGCCCTGTGGGTGGCGGCGGGTGGTTTTCCGGGTTGGCACCTGCTGGCGGTGTTCGTGCTGGGCACCGTGCTCATGCGCAGCGCCGGCTGCTGCATCAACGACGTGGCCGACCGCGACTTTGACCGCCACGTCAAGCGCACGGCGCTGCGGCCCATCACCTCGGGGCAGGTGTCGGTCAGGGAGGCCCTGGCCGTGGGTGCGGTGCTGTCGCTCGTGTCGCTGGCACTGGTGCTGACGACGAATGGGGTGGCGGTGGCCTGGTCGGTGCCGGCGCTGCTGGTGACCATTCTTTACCCGTTCACCAAGCGCTTTTTCGCCATGCCGCAGGCGGTGCTGGGCATTGCCTTCAACTTCGGCATCGTGATCGCATTCGCCGCCGTGCAGGGCTCTGTGCCGGCCATGGCGTGGCTGCTGTGGCTGGGCAACCTGTTCTGGGTGCTGGCCTACGACACCGAATACGCCATGGTGGACCGCGACGACGACCTGAAGATCGGCATGAAAACCTCGGCTATCACGCTGGGACGCTTCGACGTGGCCGCCATTGTGCTGTTCTACCTGTTGTTCCTGGGTTTTTGGCTGGTAGCGCTCGCACCGCTTGCGCTAGGTGCTATTTATTACGTAGCAATTGCAGCGGCACTGGCCCAGGTGGCATGGCACTGGTGGCTGATCCGCACGCGCACGCGCGAGGGCTGCTTTCGGGCGTTTCGCATGAACCATTGGGTGGGGTTCACGCTGTTTGCCGGGATTGCGGGCAGCTACCTGCTGCGTTGAGTTGCTGTGGCATGGGTAGCTTGTGGCGCTTGTTGACCAAACGCCACAGGCTGTTCGGCATTATTTGCCGAACTCGTCGCCCAGCTCGTGCGCGCGCTGACGGGCGGCCTGCATGGCCTGCACAAACTTCTCGGCCACCGCGTCGTGCTCCATCGACTGCAGGGCCGCATAGGTGGTGCCGCCCTTGGAGGTGACGCGCTGGCGCAGCACGGCCGGCGTTTCATCGGAACGGCGGGCCAGCTCCGAGGCGCCCACAAACGTGCCCACCGCCAGCTGGTGGGCCTGGGCCGCAGACAGGCCCATGTCGGTGCCGGCGCGGGCCATGGCTTCCAGGAAATAGAAAACATAGGCCGGGCCCGAGCCGGACAGCGCCGTCACGGTGTCCAGTTGCTGTTCTTCCTCCACCCACAAAAAATCGCCCGTCGTGGCCATGATGGCCTCGATGCTCTGGCGCTCTTGCGCGCTCACGGCGGGGCGGGCAAACAGCGCGCTCATGCCCTTGCCGACCAGGGCCGGCGTGTTGGGCATGGTGCGCACGATGCGCTCGCTGCCCAGCCACTGGGCAATGCTGTCCGAACGGATGCCGGCGGCCACGCTCAGGTGCAGGGCTTCCTGCGTGTGGACTTTGGCCTGCGCTGCCGCGTCCTTGAAGGTCTGGGGCTTGACGGCCCAGACCACGATGCGGGCGCGCTGCAGGGCGGGGCCTGCTTCGGCCTGGGCTTCCATCCCGTAGTTTTTGCGCAAAGCCTCGCGGGCCTCGGCCCAGGGCTCGACCACCTCGATCTGGCTGGCCGGATGGCCCTGGTGGATCAGCCCGCCAATGATGGCGCTGGCCATGTTGCCGCCGCCGATGAAGGCGATCACGGGAAGGGTGGCGGGGGCATTCCGGGGGGCGGTGGGGGCAGTCTGGCTCATGGTGTGGTGCGGTTCAGCGGTCGGGGTTGCGATGGTAGCGCGCTGTGGCCCGTGCCCGGGCCAGTGCCGTCAGTCCAGCGTGGTCTGGCGCACCGCGTGTTCCCAGCGTGCCATCAGCTCCTGGGCGCGGCCGGGGGGCAGTGTGGGCACAAAGCGGCGTTCTGCACGCCACAGCTGCGAGAGTTCATCGGTGCTGCCATACACGCCGCTCGACAGCCCCGCCAGGTAGGCCGCGCCCAGGGCCGTGGTCTCGATGACGGCCGGGCGCACCACCGGTATGCCCAGCAGGTCGGCCTGGAACTGCATCAGCAGGTCGTTGATGCAGGCACCGCCGTCCACGCGCAACTCGCTCACCGGGGCGCCGCCGGCGGCCACGGCGTCGCGGCCCATGGCCAGCAGCAGGGCGGCGCTCTGGTAGGCAATGCTCTCCAGGGCCGCGCGCGCGATGTGGCCCAGTGTGCTGCCGCGCGTGAGGCCCGTGATGGTGCCGCGGGCATCGGGCTTCCAGTAGGGGGCGCCCAGGCCGGTGAAGGCCGGCACCATCATCACGCCGCCCGAGTCGGGCACGCTGTGCGCCAGCGACTCGACCTCGCTGCTGGTGGAGATGGCGCGCAGGCCGTCGCGCAGCCACTGCACCACGGCGCCGCCGACGAACACGCTGCCTTCCATGGCGAACTCCGGCAGTGCCGTGGCCTGCGCCGCGCTGGTGGTGAGCAGGCCGTTCTGCGAGGTCTGGAACTTTTCGCCGGTGTGCATCAGCATGAAGCAGCCCGTGCCATAGGTGTTCTTGGCCATGCCTGCCGTAAAGCAGGCCTGGCCGAACAGCGCGCTCTGCTGGTCGCCCGCCACGCCGCCGATGCGCAGGCTGTGGCCCAGCAGGTCGGCCGCCGTGTCACCAAAGTGGGCGCTCGATGGCAGTACCTCGGGCATCAGCGCCTTGGGAATGCGCAGCAGCGCCAGCAGCTCGTCGTCCCACTGGTTGGTGTGCACATTGAACAGCATGGTGCGCGCGGCGTTGCTGACGTCCGTCACATGCACCTGGCCGTGGGTCAGCTGCCACATCAGCCAGCTGTCCACCGTGCCAAAGGCCAGCTCGCCGCGCTCGGCCGCTTCACGTGCGCCGGGCACGTGGTCCAGCATCCATTGCAGCTTGGTGCCGGAGAAGTAGGCGTCCACCAGCAGGCCTGTCTTGGCATGGATGGTGGCCGCGTGGCCGCGCTCGCGCAGCTGGGCGCAGGCGGGCTCGGCGCGCCGGTCCTGCCAGACGATGGCGTGGTGCACGGGCTGGCCGGTTTTCCTGTTCCACAGCACGGAGGTCTCGCGCTGGTTGGTGATGCCCACGGCACGCACGGCGCTCGCCGCAATGCCGGCCCTGGCCAGCGCCTCGCGGGCCGTGGCCAGCTGGGTGCGCCAGATCTCCAGCGGGTCATGCTCCACCCAGCCGGGCTGGGGGTAGATTTGCGGCAGCTCCTGCTGGGCCTGCGCCACGATGTGACCGCCTTCGTCAAAAACGATGCTGCGGGAGCTGGAGGTGCCTTGGTCGAGGGCGAGCAGGTAGGTCATGGCAGGGAAGGTATCAGGAGTTCACTCGGCCACGGTGCAGATCACCTCAGCGTCCGCGAGCAGGGCAGGAAACGGCTCGGGCGGCGGCGCGTCGGTGAACAGGCGGTCGATCTGCGCCAGCGTGGCCAGTTGCACCATGGCCGGGCGGTTGAACTTGCTGTGGTCGGCCGCCAGCCAGACCTCGCGCGCGTGCTCGATGATGGTCTGTGCCACCTTCACCTCGCGGTAGTCGAAGTCGCGCAGCGAGCCATCGGGCTCGATGCCCGAGATGCCGATGAGCGCGATGTCCACCTTGAACTGGCGGATGAAGTCCACCGCGGCTTCGCCCACGATGCCGCGGTCGCGGGCGCGCACCACGCCACCCGCCACGATCACCTCGCACTCGGGGTTGCCGCTCAGGATGGCGGCCACATTGAGGTTGTTGGTGATCACGCGCAGGCCCCGGTGGTGCAGCAGCGCCTTGGCGATGGCCTCGGTGGTGGTGCCGATGTTCAGGATCAGCGAGCAGTCGTTGGGCACCTGGCTGGCCACGGCGCGCGCAATGCGCGCCTTGCCTTCGGCGTGCAATGTCTCACGCTGGGTGTGCGCCAGGTTCTCCACCGTGGAGCTGGGCACGCGCACGCCGCCATGAAAGCGCGTGAGCAGGCCGGACTCTGCGAGGCGCTGCACGTCACGGCGCACGGTCTGCAGCGTCACGCCCAGGGTGTCGGCCAGTTGTTCCACCGTGGCGGACTTGCGCGCGCGGACTTCTTCGAGAAGCAGCAGTTGTCGGGGGTTCGTATTCACGCGTATCAATCGGCAGGAAGAGGCAAATACTTTAATTCGAACAAAAAGGAACCGATTAAGGGTAAACGTTGATTCAATACGATCGCAAAAGAACAAAAATGAACCAAATCGAAAACGAAAGGGTCGGCTGTGTCCGGGATGGCAGCAGCGCCCCATTCACCAGGCCCTCGGGCGACTAAGAAAGGTTGCGTGATGCAGCTGGCATTGGACAGCATCAGCAAGAAGGTGGGGGCGCAGACCTGGCTGCATGAGATGAGCCTGGCGCTCCAGGGCGGCGCCGTCACAGTGCTGCTGGGTGCCACGCAGGCGGGCAAGACCAGCCTGATGCGCATCATGGCCGGGCTGGACACGCCCACCTCGGGAACGGTCCACGTGGATGGCGTGAACGTGACCGGCATGCCCGTGCGCGAGCGCAACGTGGCCATGGTGTACCAGCAGTTCATCAACTACCCCTCGATGAAGGTGGCGGCCAATATTGCGTCGCCCCTGAAGCTGCGCGGCGAAAAGCACATCGACGCCCGGGTGCGCGAGATCGCCAGCCGCCTGCACATCGACATGTTCCTGGACCGTTACCCGGCCGAGCTGTCGGGCGGGCAGCAGCAGCGCGTGGCGCTGGCCCGCGCCCTGGCCAAGGGCGCGCCGCTGATGCTGCTGGACGAACCCCTGGTGAACCTGGACTACAAGTTGCGAGAAGAGCTGCGGGAGGAATTGACCGAGCTGTTTTCGGCAGGCCAGTCCACCGTGGTGTATGCGACCACCGAGCCCGGCGAGGCGCTGCTGCTGGGCGGTTACACGGCCGTGCTCGATGAAGGACGGCTGCTGCAGTACGGCCCTACGGCCGAGGTGTTCCATGCACCCAACTCGCTGCGTGTGGCGCGTGCATTCAGCGACCCGCCCATGAACCTCATCGCCGCATCGGCGGCCCCGCGCGGAGTGCGCCTGGAGGGCGGCGTGGAGCTGGCCGTGCATTTGCCGCAAGGTGTGGCCACGGCGGCCGGTCTCACGGTGGGCGTGCGCGCCAGTGCGCTGCGCGTGCAGGCGCGCCCGGATGACATCAGCGTGGGCGGCGTGGTGGAGCTGGCCGAGATTTCGGGCTCCGACACCTTTGTGCACGCGGCCACGCCCTGGGGTGACCTGGTCGCGCAACTCACCGGCGTGCATTACTTTGAACTGGGCGCGCCGATCACGCTGCACCTGGACCCGGCCCAGGCCTATGTGTTTGGCGCCGATGGCCGGCTGGCCTGGGCGCCCGTGCGGCCCGTGACCGCACAAGGAGGGCGCTGAGATGGCATGCATCAGCCTGGACCTGGCGCATTCGTACAAGCCCCACCCGCAGCAGGACAGCGACTACGCGCTGCTGCCGCTCAAGATGGAGTTCGAGGATGGCGGGGCCTATGCGCTGCTCGGTCCCTCGGGTTGTGGCAAGACCACCATGCTCAACATCATGTCGGGCCTTTTGGTGCCGTCGCACGGCAAGGTGCTTTTCGACGGCCGCGACGTGACGCGCGCCAGCCCGCAGGAGCGCAACATTGCGCAGGTGTTCCAGTTCCCGGTGATCTACGACACCATGACGGTGGCCGAGAACCTGGCCTTCCCGTTGCGCAACCGCAAGGTGCCCGAGGCGCAGATCCAGCAGCGGGTGGGCGTGATCGCCGAGATGCTGGAGATGAGCGGCCAGCTCAGCCAGCGCGCGGCGGGCCTGGCGGCCGATGCCAAGCAGAAGATCTCGCTGGGCCGGGGCCTGGTGCGCTCGGACGTGGCGGCCGTGCTGTTCGACGAGCCGCTCACGGTGATCGACCCGCACCTCAAGTGGCAGCTGCGGCGCAAGCTCAAGCAGATCCACCAGGAACTCAAGCTCACGCTGATCTATGTGACCCACGACCAGGTGGAGGCGCTGACCTTTGCCGACCAGGTGGTGGTGATGACACGGGGCCGTGCGGTGCAGGTGGGTTCGGCCGATGCGCTGTTCGAGCGGCCGGCGCACATGTTCGTGGGGCATTTCATCGGTTCTCCGGGCATGAACTTCCTGCCTGCACAAAGCGACGGCACGAATCTCTCGGTGGCCGGACACCACCTGGCGAACCCCGTGGGCCGCACGTTGCCCGACGGCACCTTGCAGGTGGGCATCCGGCCGGAGTACCTGGCCCTTGCGCAGCCGGGGCACCCCGGTGCGCTGCCTTGCACGGTGGTGCAGGTGCAGGACATCGGCACCTACCTGATGCTCACCGCCAAGGTGGGCGAGCACACGCTCAAGGCGCGCTTCAGTCCCGACACGCGCTTGCCTTCCGCTGGCGATGCCGTCTGGCTGCAGGTGCTGGGCGAGCACACCTGCTTCTACCAGAACGAGGAGTTGCTGGCATGAGCGCCGCACGGTCGCCCGAAGGCGCTCGGCGCCGCAGTGCGAAGCACGGAGGTTTCCAATGAGTACGACCACCAAGCCCGTGAACCAGAAGGCCTGGTTCCTGATCCTGCCGGTCATCCTGTGCGTGGCCTTCTCGGCCATCCTGCCGCTGATGACGGTGGTGAACTACTCGGTGCAGGACATCATCTCGCCCGAGCGGCGCGTGTTCGTCGGCACCGAATGGTTTGCCGCCGTGATGCGCGACGAGGAGTTGCACGCCGCGCTGTGGCGGCAAATCAGCTTCTCGCTGGCGGTGCTGGCGGTGGAGATTCCGCTGGGCATCCTGCTGGCGCTGTCCATGCCCGCGCAGGGCTGGAAGTCGTCCGCCGTGCTGGTGGTGGTGGCGCTGTCGCTGCTGATTCCGTGGAACGTGGTGGGCACCATCTGGCAGATCTATGGCCGTGCCGACATCGGCCTCATGGGCCGGCTGCTGCAGGAGATGGGCATCGAATACAGCTACACCGGCAACGCCACGCAGGCCTGGCTCACGGTGCTGCTGATGGATGTGTGGCACTGGACACCGCTGGTGGCGCTGCTGGCTTTTGCCGGCCTGCGCTCCATCCCCGACGCCTACTACCAGGCGGCACGCATCGATGGCGCCAGCAAGTTCGCGGTGTTCCGCTACATCCAGCTGCCCAAGATGCGCGGCGTGCTCATGATCGCGGTGCTGCTGCGTTTCATGGACAGCTTCATGATCTACACCGAGCCGTTTGTGCTGACGGGCGGCGGGCCGGGCAATGCCACCACCTTCCTCAGCCAGTACCTCACCACCAAGGCGGTAGGCCAGTTCGACCTGGGGCCGGCGGCGGCGTTCTCGCTGATCTATTTCTTCATCATCCTGCTGCTGTGCTTCATCCTTTACAACTGGATGCAGCGCGTGGGCACCGCCAGCAACGAAGGGGCCGGCCATGAATGAAAAACGCTTCCAGAAGCGGTCGGTCTTCCTTGTTGCCTACCTGCTGTTCGCCCTGTTGCCCATCTACTGGATGGTGAACATGAGCTTCAAGACGAACGAGGAGATCCTCTCCACGTTCTCGTTCTTTCCCCAGCATTTCACCTGGGCCAACTACAAGACCATCTTCACGGACGAGAGCTGGTACTCGGGCTACATCAACAGCCTGATCTACGTGGGTATCAACACGGTGATCTCGCTCACCGTGGCGCTGCCAGCCGCGTATGCGTTCAGCCGCTACCAGTTCCTGGGCGACAAGCATGTTTTCTTCTGGCTGCTGACCAACCGCATGACGCCGCCAGCCGTGTTCCTGCTGCCGTTCTTCCAGCTCTACACCACCGTGGGGCTGATGGACACGCACATCGCGGTGGCGCTGGCGCACCTGCTCTTCAACGTGCCGCTGGCGGTGTGGATCCTGGAAGGCTTCATGAGCGGCATCCCGCGCGAGATCGACGAGACGGCCTACATCGACGGCTACAGCTTTCCGCGCTTTTTCGTGACCATCTTCCTGCCGCTGATCAAGGCCGGCGTGGGCGTGGCGGCGTTCTTCTGCTTCATGTTCAGCTGGGTGGAGCTGCTGCTGGCGCGCACGCTGACCAGCGTGAACGCCAAGCCCATCGTGGCGACGATGACGCGCACCGTGAGCGCCTCGGGCATGGACTGGGCCACGCTCGCCGCCGCCGGGGTGCTGACCATCGTGCCCGGCGCCATCGTGATCTGGTTTGTGCGGCACTACATCGCAAAAGGCTTTGCGATGGGCCGGGTTTAAGGAGGTATCGCCATGTTCGACTGGATGGCCTGGACCTTGCCGGTGGCCGTATTTTTTGTCTGCATCGCGCTCATGCTCGTTGGCATGACGGTGTGGGAGATCCAATCGCCCACCGTGGAGCGCAAGGGCTGGCTGCCCATCGCCACCACGCGGGGCGACCGCCTGTTCATCGGGCTGCTCTCGGCGGCCTATGTGAACCTGATCTTTGTCGGCATCAGCGGCAAGCTGGGCGAGTGGCTGGGCATGGAAAACGACCCCTCGATCTGGATCAGCTTCGTGCTGTCGATGGCCCTTCTGGCGCTGATCCTGCGCAAGGGCTGAGGGTGGAAGGTATTCCATTGATGGCTGGTGGCGATCTTCCATATGAAAACTATCAAGAAACCTTATCAATCAAGCGCTTGCAGCTACTGTTTTTGACGATGAGAAGCGCCGGCCCAATTTCCCCCGGGGCCGGTGTTCATCCACCATGGGGGTTCCATCCGAGGAGACAGCAATGAAGATGCAGTTCAAGGCGATCGCTTTCGCCGCCGCAGCCCTGGCATTGGGGCAAGCTGCCTGGGCCGGCGAGGCCGAGGCCAAGAAGTGGATCGACAGCGAGTTCCAGCCTTCCACGCTCAGCAAAGACCAGCAGATGACCGAGATGAAGTGGTTCATCGATGCGGCCAAGAAGCTGCAGGCCAAGGGGGTGAAGGAGATCTCCGTCGTCTCCGAGACCATCACCACGCACGAATACGAGTCGAAAACGCTGGCCAAGGCCTTCGAGGAAATCACTGGCATCAAGGTCAAGCACGACCTGATCCAGGAAGGCGATGTGGTCGAGAAGCTGCAGACCTCCATGCAGTCGGGCAAGTCGATCTACGACGGCTGGATTTCGGACTCGGACCTGATCGGTACCCACTACCGCTACGGCAAGATGATGAACCTGACCGACTACATGGCCGGTGCGGGCAAGGAGTGGACCAACCCGGGCCTGGACATCAAGGATTTCATCGGCACGAAGTTCACCACCGCGCCCGATGGCAAGCTCTACCAGCTGCCCGACCAGCAGTTCGCCAACCTCTACTGGTTCCGCGCCGACCTGTTCGACCGCAAGGACCTCAAGGACAAGTTCAAGGCCAAGTACGGCTATGACCTGGGCGTGCCGCTCAACTGGAGCGCCTACGAGGACATCGCCGAGTTCTTCACCAACGATGTGAAGAACATCGACGGCAAGCCCATCTACGGCCACATGGACTACGGCAAGAAAGACCCGTCGCTGGGCTGGCGCTTCACCGATGCCTGGCTGTCGATGGCAGGCACGGCCGATATCGGCGCGCCCAACGGCCTGCCGATTGACGAGTGGGGCATCCGCGTGGCCGACGACAAGTGCACCCCGGTGGGGGCCTCGGTGGCGCGCGGTGGCGCGACCAACTCACCGGCCGCCGTCTATGCGCTGACCAAGTACGTGGACTGGATGAAGAAGTATGCGCCCAAGGAAGCCACCGGCATGACCTTCGGCGAGGCCGGCCCCGTGCCCGCCCAGGGCCAGATCGCGCAGCAGATTTTCTGGTACACCGCCTTCACGGCCGACATGGTCAAGCCCGGCCTGCCGGTGGTGAACGCCGACGGCACGCCCAAGTGGCGCATGGCCCCCGGCCCGAACGGTCCCTACTGGAAGCAGGGCATGCAGAACGGCTACCAGGACGTGGGGTCTTGGTCCTTCTTCAAGGGCCATGACGCCAACAAGACCGCCGCTGCCTGGCTGTATGCCCAGTTCGTGACGGCCAAGACCACCTCGCTCAAGAAGACGCTGGTGGGCCTGACCCCGATCCGGGAAAGCGACATCCAGTCCAAGGCCATGACCGACGCGGCCCCCAGGCTGGGCGGCCTGGTCGAGTTCTACCGCAGCCCCGCCCGCGTGGCATGGTCGCCCACGGGCACCAATGTGCCCGATTACCCCAAGCTGGCGCAGCTGTGGTGGAAGAACGTGGCCCAGGCCGTCACCGGGGAGAAGACCCCGCAGGGCGCCATGGACACGCTCGCCGACGAGATGGACCAGGTGATGGCCCGCCTGGAGCGTGCCGGCATGAGCCACTGCGCGCCCAAGCTCAACAAGAAGGGTGATCCCAACAAGTGGCTGAGCGACAAGCAGGCGCCCTGGAAGAAGCTGGCCAACGAAAAGCCCAAGGGCGAAACCATTGCCTACGACAAGCTGCTGCAAGCCTGGAAGGACGGCAAGGCGCGCTGATCCGCAGACCAGGGTGTCGCTCGGCCGCCTCCATGGGTCGGCAGTCAGGGCTCGCAAGGTCCCTGGCTGCCATTGCGCACCATCCTGCCGTTGGTGCCCAGGGAGCTGCAGGGCCGGCCCTGTCCTAGATTCAAGGGTAAACCCTTGGTTTTTGCTTTGCCCATGGACAATTACCCCATGACCATTGCCATCGCTCCCCTTCCCACACGGCGTGACGATCTGCTGGCCCGCCTGGCCCAGCCGTACCAATACGATTTGGCGGTGATTGGGGGCGGAGCGACGGGCCTGGGGGTGGCGCTGGATGCTGCGGCGCGTGGCTTCAGCGTGGTCCTGGTGGATTCGCACGACTTTGCCAAGGGAACCTCTTCCCGGGCCACCAAGCTGGTGCATGGCGGTGTCCGCTACCTGGCGCAGGGCAACATCGCGCTGGTGCGCGAGGCCTTGCATGAGCGCACCACGCTGCTGCACAACGCCCCCCACCTGGCGCAACCCCTGCCTTTCGTGATGCCGTCGTACCGGTTCTGGGAGACGCCTTTCTATGGCATCGGACTCATGGTGTATGACGCGCTGGCAGGCAAGGCCGGGCTGGGTGCCACCGAATTCCTGGGGCGCGCACGCACCCTGCAGTGCTTGCCGACGGCCCGTACCGAACACCTCAAGGGCGGCGTCAAATACTGGGACGGCCAGTTCGACGATGCCCGTCTCGCCCTGGCACTGGCGCGTACCGCCGCCAGCCTGGGCGCCCTGGTCGTCAATTACTGCCCCGCGCGGTCGCTGGTGCACGAGGCTGGCAAAGTGGTCGGTTTTGTCTGCGAGGATGCTGGCAGCGGCCAGCAGTTCACCGTGCGGGCCCGCTCGGTCGTCAATGCCACGGGCGTGTGGGTGGACACCCTGCGCCAGATGGATGGCGAGGCCATAGGGCGGCCCGTCAAGCCCATGGTGGCGCCCAGCCAGGGCGTGCACATCGTGGTGGACCGCGAGTTTCTGCCCTCCGACCACGCACTGATGGTGCCCAAGACGGCCGATGGCCGCGTGCTGTTTGCCGTGCCATGGCTGGGCAAACTCATTCTGGGGACCACCGACAGCCCGCGCCAGGACGTGGTGCGCGAGCCCGAACCCTTCCGGGACGAGGTTCGCTTCATTTTGGAAGAGTCTGCGCGCTACCTGACCCGCGCGCCCCGGGTGGAGGACATCCGCAGCATCTGGGTGGGCCTGCGCCCGCTGGTCAAGCCGCAGGACGACGATGGCGACAACACCAAGAAAATCAGCCGGGAGCACACGGTGCTGGCCAGCCGCAGTGGTCTGATCACGGTGACCGGTGGCAAATGGACCACCTACCGCGCCATGGCCGAAGATGTGTTGCAAAAATGCTTCACTACGGGCCAGTTGCCGGAAAAACCAGCGGGCGTGACCAACGATCTGCCGCTGGTGGGCGCGCCGCGAGAGCCTGTGCGGCACCGCATCAGTGAGGCCCAGGGGTTGCACTCGTATGGCAGCGAAGCGGCTGCCGTGCAGCAAATTCCGGGGGCACAGACCGACCTGGGCGGCGGCCTGACGGAGGCCATGGTGCGCTTTGCCGCCCGCTGCGAATACGCCTGCACCGTGGAAGACGTGCTGGCCCGCCGCTCACGCCTGCTGTTCCTGGACGCCCGCAAGGCCATGGGGCTGGCGCCCGTGGTTGCAGGTATCCTGCGGGAAGAGCTGGGCAGGGACCCGCAGTTGGATGCCTTCCTGGCCCTGGCGCGCCAGTACCTGCACGTTCCTGTGTGATCCGGTGCTTGACTTCCCGAAAGACCTTTGCAATAATAGAGGGCTTCGCGTTTAAAGCGTGAAGTTTCTGCCCAGCGGGAAGTGCTGCAAATGGTTTGCGGTGCGGACGACGGGCCCAAGACTGACTGGCTGATTTGCGGCCCTTGAGAAGTTCTCTGGGGCTGTTGTCTTCTGGTGCAAGTTGGGAATATTGAAATGATCCAGACAGAATCTCGGTTAGAGGTTGCCGACAATACCGGCGCTAAATCCGTCCTTTGCATCAAGGTGCTGGGCGGCTCCAAGCGTCGCTATGCCAGCGTTGGCGACATCATCAAGGTGAGCATCAAGGAAGCTGCTCCACGCGGCCGCGTCAAAAAAGGCGAGGTCTACAGCGCGGTGGTGGTTCGTACGGCGAAGGGTATTCGTCGTGGCGATGGCTCGCTCGTTAAATTCGATGGCAATGCTGCGGTGTTGCTGAATGCTAAGTTGGAGCCCATCGGCACCCGCATCTTTGGACCCGTGACGCGTGAACTGCGTACCGAGAAGTTCATGAAGATCGTGTCCCTGGCTCCTGAAGTTCTCTAAGGACGCGCCATGAACAAGATTCGCAAGGGCGACGAAGTCATCGTGCTGACCGGCCGTGACAAGGGCAAGCGCGGCACAGTGTCGCTGCGCAAGGATGACTCCTATCTCGTCATCGACGGCATCAACCTGGTCAAGAAGCACGCCAAGCCAAACCCCATGAAGGGTACGACGGGCGGCATCGTTGAAAAGGCTATGCCCATCCATCAGTCCAACGTGGCCATCTTCAATGCGGCTACCGGCAAGGCTGATCGCGTAGGCATCAAGGTGCAGGCTGACGGCGCACGCGTTCGCGTGTTCAAGTCGAGCGGCGCTGAAATCAAGGCGGCCTAAGGGGTAAACATGGCACGACTGCAAGAAATTTACCGCGACAAAGTCGCACCCGAACTGGTCAAGCAGTTCGGTTACACCTCGCCGATGCAGGTTCCGCGTCTGACCAAGATCACGCTCAACATGGGTGTGAGCGAGGCAGTTTCGGACAAGAAGGTGATGGACAACGCCGTGGCCGACCTGACCAAGATTGCCGGTCAGAAGCCTGTGGTGACCAAGGCCAAGAAAGCTATCGCCGGTTTCAAGATCCGCGAAGGCCAGGCCATTGGTTGCATGGTCACGCTGCGCGGCGTGCAGATGTATGAGTTCCTGGACCGTTTCGTGACCGTGGCACTGCCCCGCGTCCGTGACTTCCGTGGTATCTCCGGTCGTGCTTTTGACGGCCGTGGCAACTACAACATCGGCGTCAAGGAACAGATCATTTTCCCTGAAATTGAATACGACAAGGTTGATGCCTTGCGCGGTCTCAATATCAGCATCACCACGACGGCCAAGTCCGACGAAGAAGCCAAGGCTCTCCTCGCTGGTTTCCGTTTCCCGTTCAAGAACTGAGGCGAAGCATGGCTAAAGTAGCTTTGATCCAGCGCGAACTGAAGCGCGAAAAATTGGCAGCCAAGTACGCAAGCAAGTATGCGGAACTGAAGGCGATTGCTGGCGATGCCAAGCGCAGCGATGAAGAGCGTGATGCGGCCCGCCTGGGTCTGCAGAAGCTCCCCCGCAATGCAAACCCCACGCGCCAGCGCAACCGTTGTGAAATCACCGGTCGCCCACGCGGAACATTCCGTCAATTCGGTCTGGCCCGCGCCAAGATCCGCGAACTGGCTTTTGCAGGCGACATCCCTGGTGTCACCAAGGCCAGCTGGTAAGCAGGCAGGAGAGATACAACATGAGCATGAGTGATCCTATCGCTGACTTGCTGACCCGCATTCGCAACGCACAAATGGTCGCCAAGGCCACGGTGCTGGTGCCTTCTTCCAAGGTGAAGATTGCCATCGCCCAGGTGCTGAAGGACGAGGGTTATATCGACGGCTTCCAGGTGAAAACCGAAGCTGGCAAGTCTGAACTTGAAATCGCCCTGAAGTACTACGCAGGCCGTCCCGTGATTGAGCGCATCGAGCGTGTCAGCCGCCCTGGACTGCGTGTCTACAAAGGCCGTGATTCCATTCCACAAGTCATGAACGGTCTGGGTGTGGCAATCGTCACAACCCCCAAGGGCGTGATGACTGATCGCAAGGCGCGCGCTACCGGTGTCGGTGGTGAAGTGCTCTGCTACGTGGCCTAACCCGCGGCATTGAGGAGAAACTGAAATGTCCCGAGTAGGAAAAATGCCTGTGACCATCCCCGCTGGCGTGGATGTGTCCGTGAAAGACGACCAGATCTCTGTCAAGGGCTCTGGTGGCGTGCTGACGCTTGCACAGAATGTGCTGGTGAAGGTGTCAAGCAATGATGGCAAGCTCAGTTTTGAGCCTGCGAACGAATCCCGCGAAGCGAATGCCATGAGTGGCACGATTCGCCAGTTGGTCAACAACATGGTGATCGGCGTCAGCAAGGGCTTTGAAAAGAAGCTGAGCCTGGTCGGCGTGGGCTACAAGGCTGCGGCCACTGGCGCTCGTTTGAACCTGGCGGTCGGTTATTCGCACCCCGTGAATTTCGATATGCCCGCTGGTATCACGGTTGCAACCCCAACGCCCACGGAAGTGGTCGTCAAGGGTGCTGACCGTCAGCGCGTGGGTCAGATCGCTGCTGAGATTCGTGCCGTTCGCCCGCCCGAGCCCTACAAGGGCAAGGGTATCCGCTATGCGGACGAAAAGATCACGATCAAAGAGACCAAGAAGAAATAAGGAGCTGCAACATGTTGACAAAGAAAGAGCAGCGTCTTCGTCGTTCGCGTCAGACGCGTATCCGCATTGCACAGCAAGGCGTGGCACGTTTGACCGTGAATCGTACGAACCTCCATATCTACGCCAGTGTGATTTCCGGCGACGGCAGCAAGGTGCTGGCCAGCGCGTCCACGGCCGAGGCCGATGTGCGCAAGTCGCTGGGCGGTTCGGGCAAGGGTGGCAATGCCGCTGCAGCCCAGGTCATCGGCAAGCGCATTGCTGAAAAAGCAAAGGCTGCTGGTGTCGAGAAGGTTGCATTTGATCGTGCAGGTTTTGCGTACCACGGTCGCGTCAAGGCTTTGGCCGATGCGGCCCGTGAAGCAGGTCTGCAGTTCTAAGCGGAACGGAATTAAAAATGGCTAAATTTCAACCCAAGGTGCAGAGCGAAGGCCAGGACGACGGTCTGCGCGAAAAAATGATCGCGGTGAACCGCGTGACCAAAGTCGTGAAGGGTGGCCGTATTCTCGGTTTCGCTGCACTGACGGTGGTTGGCGACGGTGATGGCCGCGTGGGCATGGGCAAGGGCAAATCGAAGGAAGTGCCGGCAGCTGTGCAAAAGGCCATGGAAGAAGCGCGTCGCAACATGGTGAAGGTCTCGTTGAAAAACGGCACGATCCATCACAACGTGACGGGTCACCACGGCGCTGCCGTTGTGATGATGGCTCCGGCCCCCAAGGGTACCGGCATCATCGCGGGCGGTCCCATGCGCGCTGTCTTCGAAGTGCTGGGTGTGACCGATATCGTGGCCAAGAGCCATGGTTCGTCGAATCCCTACAACATGGTCCGTGCAACATTTGACGCGCTCGTCAATTCGACCACTCCGTCGAATGTGGCAGCCAAGCGCGGCAAGACAGTCGAAGACATCTTCGCCTGAACCGGAGCTTGAATATGACAACGCAACAAACCGTCAAGATTCAACTGGTGCGCAGCCCGATTGGCACCAAGGAATCGCACCGCGCCACCGTTCGTGGCTTGGGCCTGCGCAAGCTGAACAGTGTCAGCGAACTGCAGGACTCGCCTGAAGTGCGCGGCATGATTAACAAGATCAGCTATCTGGTCAAAGTCCTCTGAGAGATAGATCATGGAACTCAATAGCATCAAGCCCGCAGACGGCGCCAAGCATGCCAAGCGCCGCGTAGGCCGTGGTATCGGCTCCGGTCTGGGCAAGACCGCTGGCCGTGGTCACAAGGGTCAGAAGTCGCGTTCGGGTGGTTACCACAAGGTAGGTTTCGAAGGCGGTCAAATGCCTTTGCAGCGCCGTCTGCCCAAGCGCGGTTTCAAGTCGCATCTGCTCAAGTTCAATGCAGAAGTGACGTTGACCGCCCTGGACCAACTCGGCTTGGCCGAAGTGGATGTTCTGGCGCTCAAGCAAGCTGGCCTGGTGGGCGAGCTGGCGAAGGTGGTCAAGGTCATCAAGAGTGGTTCTATCACCAAGGCTGTCAAGCTGAACGGTGTGGGTGCTACGGCCGGTGCCAAGGCAGCCATCGAAGCTGCTGGCGGCAGCGCCGCCTGACTGTGGCTCTGAAGGAAGACATCTGTGGCTACTAGCGCGGCTCAAATTGCAAAGACCGGTAAATTCGGCGACCTGCGCCGTCGTCTGGTTTTTCTGTTGCTTGCGCTGGTCGTGTACCGCATCGGGGCTCATATCCCTGTGCCAGGCATCGATCCAGCCCAACTTCAGCAGCTGTTCAGTGGCCAGCAGGGCGGTATCCTGAACCTGTTCAACATGTTCTCGGGTGGTGCGCTCTCGCGCTTCACGGTTTTCGCTCTGGGGATCATGCCGTACATCTCGGCGTCGATCATCATGCAGCTGATGACCTACGTGGTGCCCACGTTTGAGCAGTTGAAGAAGGAGGGCGAAGCTGGTCGCCGCAAGATCACGCAGTACACCCGCTACGGCACTTTGGGCTTGGCCCTGTTTCAGTCGCTGGGTATTGCCGTGGCGCTGGAAAGCTCGGCGGGTCTGGTGCTCAGTCCTGGCTTCGGGTTCCGCATGACCGCAGTGGTCAGCCTCACGGCTGGCACGATGTTCCTGATGTGGCTGGGTGAGCAAATCACCGAGCGTGGTCTGGGTAACGGGATTTCGATCCTGATCTTCGCTGGTATCGCTGCCGGATTGCCGAGTTCTATCGGTGGACTTCTGGAACTGGTTCGTACGGGTGCCATGAGCATTCTGGCTGCCATCTTCATCGTCATCGTGGTGGGTCTCGTGACTTACTTCGTGGTGTTTGTGGAGCGTGGTCAGCGCAAGATTCTGGTGAATTACGCTCGTCGGCAGGTGGGTAACAAGGTGTACGGCGGCCAGTCGTCGCACTTGCCCCTGAAGCTGAACATGGCGGGCGTGATTCCTCCGATCTTTGCCTCGTCGATCATTTTGCTGCCGGCGACGGTGGTGAACTGGTTCAGTGCGGGTGAGTCGATGCGCTGGCTGAAAGACATCTCGGGTGCGCTGACCCCTGGTCAGCCCATCTATGTGATGTTCTACGCTACGGCGATCATCTTTTTCTGCTTCTTTTACACGGCGCTGGTGTTCAACAGCCGTGAAACTGCAGACAACCTGAAAAAGAGCGGTGCGTTCATTCCAGGCATTCGCCCAGGTGAGCAAACGGCACGTTATATCGACAAGATCCTGGTTCGGTTGACCTTGGCAGGCGCTGTGTACATCACTTTCGTGTGCTTGCTGCCAGAGTTCCTGATCTTGAAGTACAACGTTCCGTTTTACTTTGGTGGTACGTCGCTGCTGATCATTGTGGTGGTGACCATGGACTTCATGGCCCAGGTTCAGAACTACATGATGTCGCAACAGTATGAATCGCTGCTCAAGAAGGCCAATTTCAAAGGCAACGCGGGCGGTTGATGGATTGGAAGGTGGATGTCGCATCGCGGCGCTGCCTGTAAAGAGCTGAATATCGGTTGAGTTGGCGCCCCACGGTTTTCGCGGGCACAAATTGTGTTCCAGGCAAAGCAGCCGGGACGGATGGAAAAGTTTTAGGAGAATGCAATGAGAGTTTCGGCTTCGGTCAAAAAAATCTGCCGCAACTGCAAGATCATCCGCCGCAAGGGTGTGGTGCGCGTGATCTGCACGGATCTGCGTCACAAGCAGCGCCAAGGTTGATTGGAAAGTATTAGAGGACGCATATGGCACGTATCGCTGGCATTAACATTCCGCCGCACAAGCACGCGGAAATCGGTCTGACCGCCATTTTTGGCATTGGTCGTACCCGCGCTCGCAAGATTTGCGAAGCAACTGGCATCGCTTACAGCAAGAAGATCAAAGATCTTTCTGATAGCGACCTGGAAAAAATTCGCGAACAAATCGAGCAGTTCACCATCGAAGGTGACCTGCGCCGCGAAACCACGATGAACATCAAGCGTTTGATGGACATCGGCTGCTATCGTGGCTTCCGCCATCGCCGCGGTCTGCCAATGCGTGGTCAGCGCACCCGTACCAATGCACGCACCCGCAAGGGTCCGCGCAAGGGCGCAGCTGCACTGAAGAAATAAAGAGATTGAAAGATCATCATGGCTAAGTCTCCTGCCAATAACGCAGCCCAGCGCGTTCGCAAGAAGGTCCGGAAGAACGTTTCGGACGGTATTGCACACGTGCACGCCTCGTTCAACAACACCATCATTACGATCACCGACCGCCAGGGCAACGCCTTGTCGTGGGCTTCGTCCGGTGGCCAAGGTTTCAAGGGCTCGCGCAAGTCCACCCCGTTCGCAGCCCAGGTCGCTTCGGAAGTGGCCGGTCGCGCCGCCATCGACCAAGGCATCAAGAACCTTGACGTTGAAATCAAGGGTCCCGGTCCTGGCCGTGAATCCTCGGTGCGCGCACTGGGCGCACTGGGTATCCGTATCACGTCGATCTCCGACGTGACGCCGGTGCCGCACAACGGCTGCCGCCCTCAAAAGCGTCGTCGTATCTAATCTCTCTAAGCCCACCGCCGCCTGTGAACGCGCAAGCGCCTCAGGCGGCTCCCGCAATGGTTTGCGGTAGATGACACAAAGGAAGCTCAAGTGGCACGTTATCTCGGCCCCAAGGCCAAACTCTCCCGCCGTGAAGGCACGGACCTGTTCCTGAAGAGCGCCCGCCGCTCGATCGCCGACAAGTCCAAGTTCGACTCCAAGCCAGGTCAGCACGGCCGCACCTCTGGTGCCCGTACCTCTGACTACGGCCTGCAACTGCGTGAAAAGCAGAAGGTCAAGCGCATGTACGGCGTGCTGGAAAAGCAATTCCGCCGTTACTTCGAAGCCGCTGACGGCAAAAAGGGCAACACCGGCGCCAACCTGCTGTTCCTGCTGGAATCGCGTCTGGACAACGTCGTGTACCGCATGGGTTTCGGTTCGACCCGCGCCGAAGCGCGCCAGCTGGTGTCCCACAAGGCGATCACCGTGAACGGCAAGTCCGTGAACATCGCTTCTTACCTGGTCAAGGCCGGTGATGTGGTGGCCGTGCGTGAGAAGTCCAAGAAGCAAGCCCGCGTCGTGGAAGCCCTGCAACTGGCAGCCCAAGTCGGCATGCCTGCATGGGTCGAAGTGAACGCCGACAAGGCAGAAGGCATCTTCAAGAAGACGCCAGACCGTGATGAGTTCGGTGCCGACATCAACGAATCCCTGATCGTTGAGTTGTACTCGCGCTAATCGCTCGTACGTATTTTGAGAAACCGTCCCTGAACCGCGAGGCATCGCGGTTTAGGCGCTTCACCAGCCTTACCGGTGTAACGAGCTGGGGGTATTGAGAGGAAGTTGCATGCAAACCAATTTGCTGAAACCCAAGGCGATCAATGTCGAACAGCTTGGTCACAACCGTGCCAAGGTAGCACTTGAGCCGTTCGAGCGTGGCTACGGCCACACGTTGGGCAATGCCATCCGGCGTGTCCTGCTCTCGTCCATGGTGGGTTACGCAGCGACGGAAGTCACCATTGCAGGCGTGCTGCATGAGTATTCGTCTATCGATGGTGTTCAAGAAGATGTGGTCAACATTCTTCTGAATCTCAAGGGTGTGGTGTTCAAGCTGCACAATCGGGACGAGGTGACGCTGAGCTTGCGCAAGGATGGCGAAGGCGTCGTCACGGCGCGTGATATCCAGACTCCGCATGACGTGGAAATCGTCAATCCTGACCATGTGATTGCCAACTTGTCTGCCGGTGCCAAGCTGGACATGCAAATCAAGGTCGAGAAGGGGCGTGGCTATGTCCCTGGCAACCTGCGCCGCTATGCCGATGAATCGACCAAGTCAATTGGCCGAATCGTCCTGGATGCGTCGTTCTCTCCGGTGAAGCGTGTGAGCTACACCGTCGAAAGCGCCCGTGTCGAACAGCGCACTGACCTGGACAAGCTGATCGTCGAGATCGAAACCAATGGTGCCATCACTGCCGAAGACGCAGTGCGTGCATCGGCCAAGATCCTGGTGGAGCAGCTGGCTGTATTTGCACAGCTCGAAGGGGGAGAAATTCCTACGTTCGAGTCCACCCCGGGTGGCCGTGCGACCAACGCCACGTTCGATCCCATTCTGCTGCGTCCGGTGGACGAGCTGGAGTTGACCGTGCGTTCCGCCAACTGCTTGAAGGCGGAGAACATCTACTACATCGGTGACCTGATCCAGCGAACCGAAAACGAGCTGCTCAAGACCCCCAACCTGGGTCGCAAGTCGCTCAACGAAATCAAGGAAGTGCTCGCATCGCGTGGTCTTACGCTGGGCATGAAATTGGAAAACTGGCCGCCAGCCGGCTTGGACAAGCGTTAAGTTATAATCTTGGGCTCCCCTCAAGGGGGCCAGTGCGTTGGGCAGTACCTGATACGGCTGCCTGATTTAATTAATAGAAGGAAAGCACCATGCGCCACGGACACGGACTCCGCAAACTCAACCGCACCAGCTCGCACCGTCTTGCGATGCTGCAAAACATGATGAATTCGCTCATCGAGCATGAAGCCATCAAGACCACCGTTCCCAAGGCCAAGGAACTGCGCCGAGTGATCGAACCCATGATCACCCTGGCCAAGGAAGATTCCGTGGCGAACCGCCGCCTGGCGTTCAATCGTCTGCGTGATCGCGACAGCGTGACCAAGCTGTTCAACGACCTGGGCCCCCGATTCAAGGTGCGTCCTGGCGGCTACACCCGTATCTTGAAGATGGGCTTCCGCGTGGGTGACAACGCACCCATGGCGCTCGTCGAATTGGTGGATCGTGCTGCAGAAACCGAAACGAACGCCACAGCTGCTGAATAATAGGGTATAATTTATCTCTTACCGCGCGATGGAGCAGTCTGGTAGCTCGTTGGGCTCATAACCCAAAGGTCGGAGGTTCAAATCCTTCTCGCGCAACCAAAAAAAGCGGTATCCGCCAATAAAACGCCCACTTCAAGTGGGCGTTTTTGTTTGTGCTTGCGTTGTCTCATGACGAAATATTCAATCGGAAGGCGCGTGCATTGAGCGCAATGCATACATGGATCGTATGGCTGGTATGAGCGCTGGGTGATGTGCACTGAGGGAAACGCGTGCGGACACGTCGCCGCGCCGATTTGGCGCTGCTTGGTGCAACGGTATCTTGCGCAAACACAGGCTCCCGCGGTTGGGGCTCGGCCCCCTGGTTTCCAAGATCTTTCCGGGCTGGAGTTGACACAGTGAATCGTTTCCATGCGGATGTATCTGCGTGACCGCCTCAGTCGTCCAGGGTTGATTGCACTCCTGGAGGAATGGGCGCAGGAAGACTTCGTGCGGGTGCAGCAACCGCGGGATCTGGCGGAGCAGCTGAGCAGCTGGCTGAGTGCCGTGGATGCCATCAAGGTCAGCAAGGCGCTGAATGCCATGGAGCTTGTTTCGCCAGGGCTGGTGCAGCGGGGACCGTCTGTGGATGCGCCAGCAATGGACGCCGTCATCCAAGCTGCAAAAGCTGAAGTCTTTGGGCTTATCACCAGGCCGATTTCTCCTGTGAAGTCCCTTCGCGGCCGGGTGGTCCAAGTGCCTGTCGGTCATGTCGAAGCACAGCCCTCGACAGAGCCCGCAGCGCAGATCCAGCGGTATGTTGGCCTGCAAAAACAGATGGGAACAAAATTCGCGATCCTGCGTGGGCAGATGCGACAGTGCTTGTGCGAGGGTTCGCTCGCGCTGCAGCAACTGGCAGCGCTGGATGTCGTGATGGAGCAGATGCTGGATGCCCGCGAGCAGCGGCTATGGGCATCGCTGCCAGGACATCTGGAGCGGCGCCTGGCCAATCTACGGCACAGGCACCAGCAGGGGGTGCAAAGCAGCGGACGGGCAGGTGAGCCCGTGGACGGCCACCCGGAGGAGGGTTGGCTGTGGGTCTTTGAGCAGGACTTGCAGGCCTTGCTGCTCGCAGAAATGCAGGTACGCCTTCAGCCTATCACGGGGCTGCTGGAGGCAGCCCGCAACGAGGTAACAGGACAACAGGAATGAACAAGAGTGTGATGGCAGCCATCTTCGCAGTGGGCCTTGCGGTCGTGGCTTGGGTGGGCTGGGGGTTTGTGGGTTACAGCCCGCTGGCATTGGCAATGACGGTCGTGATTGGCGGGATATACCTGCTGGGTGCCTATGAGCTGATGCAGTTCCGCGCCGCGACGGCGTCTCTGCGGATGGCGCTGGCAGGCGGCCCCGCAGAGCCGCTGTCCGACCTGAGCGGGTGGCTGGGTCGCCTCGCCGCCTCACTGCGCAACCCCGTGCGCCAGCGCATCGAGGGCGAGCGGGTGGCGCTGCCCGGACCGGCCCTCACGCCCTATCTGGTCGGTCTGCTGGTCATGCTGGGCATGCTCGGCACTTTTCTGGGCATGGTGCTCACCTTCCATGGCGCCGTGGCAGCGCTGGAAACCTCGCCCAACCTGGAGTCCATTCGCGCCGCGCTGGCGGCACCCATCAAGGGCCTCGGCCTGTCGTTCGGCACCTCGGTCGCCGGTGTGGCCGCTTCAGCCACGCTGGGCCTGTTGTTGGCCATGAGCCGCCGCGATCGGCTCGAAGCGGTGCGCCTGCTGGATGCCCATGTTCCCACCCTGTTCAGGTCCTTCTCGTCCGCCCACCGGCGTGAAGCAATGCTCCTGGCCCTGCAGGCGCAGGCCCAGGCACTGCCACTGATCGCCGAACGTCTGCAGGGCGTCATGGAAGGCCTGGAGCGCCGTCACGGCCAATTGGGCGAGCAGCTGCTGGCACAGCAGCAGGGGTTTCACCGCGAAACGGCCTCGGCCTACACCCAGCTGGCCAGCACCGTCGGGACATCCTTGCAGGAGAGCCTGGGCGCCAGCGCCCGCCAGGCGGGAGAGACGATTCGTCCCGTGGTCGAGCAGGCAATGGCCACGCTGGCCCAGGAGGCCCAGCGCTCGCACGAACGGTTGCGCGCAACCACCGATGCACAGCTGCAGGCGCTCTCGGCCCAATGGGAGGGTACGGCCCGCCAGGTGGCCGACACATGGACTTCGGCACTGCACAGCCACACACAGACCCAGGGCACCCTGGTGGCGCAGCTCGACGGTGCCCTGCAGTCGGTCACGCAGGCGTTTGACCAGCGGTCCAGCGCACTGGTGGACTGCCTGCAGGCGTCAACCGCGCAAGCGCACGCAGCCCAGGCCGTGGCCGATCAGCAGCGTCTGGAAAGTTGGAATCGCTCCATGGAAGGCATGGCCAGCAGGCTCGGCGCCGAGTGGCAATGCACAGGCACGCAGATGCTGGAGCAGCAGCAGCGCGTCGGCGAGGCCCTGGAAGGGGCGGTCCAGCAGATCGACCACAGCCTGCAGACGGCCGCACAGGCGTTTGACCAGCGTTCCGACAGCTTGCTGACAACGCTGCAGGACACGGTCGCGCAATCGCACGCCGCCCAGGTGACGGCCGACCAACTGCGCCAGGAAAACTGGAGCCGTTCCATGCAAGCCATGGCCAGCACGCTCAGCGCCGAATGGCAGCGTGCGGGCGCACAGACGGTGGCGCAGCAGCAGGGGGTGTGCCAGGCCCTGGAGACAACCGCCACGCAGATCACCGAACGCATGGCCGAGCAGGTGGCGCGCACACTGGGTGGCGCGGCCACGTTGTTGGACCAGTCGGACAGGTTGCTGCGCACCCGCATGGAGGCCGAGGCCCAGTGGGTGCAGGCCCAGGGCCAGCGCATGGACGAACTGACCGGCGTGTGGCGCACCGAGCTGGTGGCCCTGCGCGACGCCGAGGCCCAGCGCGGCCAGGCGGCCGTGGAGCGGCTCGACACCCTGCAGGCTGCCGTGGCACAGCACCTGGCCACACTCGGGTCGGCCCTGGAGGCCCCGCTCACGCGCCTGCTGCAGACCGCTTCGGACGTGCCGCAGGCTGCGGCCGAGGTCATCACCCAGCTGCGCCAGGAAATGACGCGCCTGAGCGAGCGCGACAACCTCGCTCTGGAAGAACGCGCTGCCATGATGGAGCAGGTGGGCACACTTTTGCAGTCGGTGAACGAAGCGGCCGTGCAGCAGCGCGCCGCCATTGATGCGCTGGTGGGCTCGGCCGCCCGGGTGCTGGAGCAGGCGGGCCAGCAGTTCGCCCAGTCGCTCGGCGCGCAGGCCGGCAAGGTGGACGAAGTGGCAGCGCATGTGGCCGCCAGCGCCGTCGAGCTGGCCAGCCTGGGTGAATCCTTCAGCCACGCTGTCGGCCTGTTCAGCGCCAGCAACGAGAAACTCATGGAAAGCCTGCAGGGCATCGAAGGCGCGATCGGTCAGTCGATGAGCCGCAGCGATGAACAGCTGGCCTATTACGTCGCACAGGCCCGCGAGGTGATCGACCTGAGCATCAGCGCGCAGCAGGGCATCGTGGAAGACCTGCGCCGACTGCATGGCAACGCCGGCAGGGTCCAGTCGCAAGGGGTGGCCGCGTGACGGGCTTGGACGACAGCCTGGACGATGCCTCCGAACAGACGGCCCCGGTGTGGGCCGTGTTCGGCGATCTCATGGCGGGATTGCTGGGCGCTTTTGTGCTGATCCTGGTGGGCGTGCTCGTGGTGCAGATCGACCTGGTGGCCAGCCTCCAGCAGGAGGTGGCGAAGCGCCAGATGGAGGAGCAGCGCCGCATGGCACTGGAGAAGGCGCTCGCCATTCCCCTGGCCAGCGGCCGGGTGACCGTGAACAACGGCCGCATCGGCATCAGCGGCAGCGTGCTGTTTGCCACAGGCTCTGACGAGCTGCGCCCAGAAGGCCGCCAGCTCCTCACCAGCCTGGTGCCGCCCCTGCAGGTGTACCTGCGCGAACGCGACGAAATGCTCATGGTGAGTGGCTTCACCGACAACACCACGCTGCTGCGGGGGGGGCACCAGCGCTTTGCCGACAACCTGGAGCTGTCGGCCCAGCGCGCCTTGACTGTGGCGCGGGCTCTCATCGACGAAGGCATGCCCTCCTCACAGGTGTTCGCGGCGGCCTTCGGTGCCGAGCAGCCCGTGGCGGACAACACCGATGAAAAGGGCCGCGCGCAAAATCGCCGCGTGGAAATGGCGCCTGTGCCCAAGGCCGCGAATGCAAAGTCTGTCCGATGAGTGAGCCGGGCGAGCCCACACGGGAGTCCCTGCAGTCCCTGCGGGCCTGCGGCGCCGATCGCCATGACCCGGCCCGCTTTCACTTCCTGGAGGTGATGGCACGCCGCATTCCAGGCCAGCCTGCGGCCGTGCAGCAGGTACTGCAAGGCCGGCTGCGTGCGGCGGTGGCGGACTATGCCGCGTGCGTCCGTTCGATGCCAGGACAGAGGCCGCGCAGGGAGCAGCCCGCCATCCCCGCAGAGGGTTCGGCCCTGGTGCAACTGAACCGCGACCTGAACGCCCGCGTCCGGAACGATGGCGGCATCGCGCGCATGGGTGACGGCGCAGGTGTTTCGGACATGAAGAGCGTGCGCCAGTTCAGCGAAGTATGGTCCAAGATTTCTGCGGAACGGCGGGTAGCGCAGGCGCTGGAACACGGACCCGACAATGCCGGTCCGCTCAACTCGCACAAGCTCATGCTGCGCGCACTTTGCTTGATGCAATCCTTGTCGCCGGACTACCTGCGGCGCTTTCTGTCGCACGCTGATTCCCTGCTGTGGCTGGAGCAGGCCAGCGCGAAACCCTCACGCTTGGCGGCCAAACCGGGGCGCAAGGGCCAGCCCAGGCAATGAGACTTCCGGCGGAGAGGGGGCACGTGTTGCGATGCCCGTCGTGCTGGGAAACGTGCTGCCTGCGCAGCCGATCCGTGCAGTAGCGCCCACCCGGGCAGCGCCTCACTGGGCAAAGAGCTCTGCCCTGGCGGCCCGTGTGATGGCGGAAACGCAGGGGTGGGTGATGCGGCGTTCTACGGAGATGGCGAAGAATTCCTCCACCAGCTCGGAGGTCTTGCCCACCACCTGCACGCCAAACTGCGCCACGGTTTCGTCCTCCAGTACGCTGGGTGAGGTGAAAACGCCGCGACCTTCCCGGCCAAAAGCATTCATGAGCGCGCTGTCATCGAACTCTCCCACGATGTGCGGTTGCAGCTGGTATTTGTTGAACCAGTGATCGAGTTGCTGGCGCACGGAGGACATGGGGCCCTGAATCAGCATGGGCGCGCCGTGAAGGCATTGGGGAAAGGGGCCCTGGAGCTGCTGGGCGAGCGAAGGGGCGCAGAAGAAACTCATGGCGCTGGTCCCGAGCGCATGGTTGAAGGCCTTCACCCCCACTTTTCTGGACACCGGTTCGTCGGCAATCACCAGATCCAGGCGGTGCAGCGTGAGTTGCGCCAGCAGCTCCGGGAACTTGCCCTCGTGGCAGATCATGTGCACGCGATCCGCCAGGCCCAGTGCCGGTTCCAGCAGATGGTAGGCCACCGGCTTGGCGACCGAATCGGCGATGCCCACGCGAAATTCCAGCGGTCTTGCCTGGCCGCGCGAGAGACGCACGGATTTTTCGAGTGCGTCCCCTAGGGCAAAGATCTGTTCGGCGTACCCCAGCGCAATGCGCCCCTCGCTGGTCAGCTCCAGCCCCCTGCCGCGCTTGCGAAAGAGGTCATGGCCCAGCCATTGCTCCAGTTGCTTGATCTGGCCTGACAGCGTCTGGGGCGTGGTGTGCAACTGCTCACCGGCGCGCACCACGCCGCCGGCCTTGGCCACCGTCCAGAAATACTTGAGATGCTTGAAGTTCATCGGGATGTGCAATGGTTCGATAAAAACGCAATGTTTTTATCAATAAAACGAATATACACGAAGTGTTGAATTCACTACATTGGTCCGATGGGCCGAGCTGGAAAAGGGTTTTCCGGGGCTCGGAGGTATCAATGTTCACAAGGAGTGACGATGCGAATTACCACCAGAGGACAGCTTGCCGTGTCAGCGATGACCGACCTGGCCATGCGCCAGAACACGGGCCCGGTGGCGCTGTCCACGATCAGCGCGCGCCAGGGCATCTCGCTGTCGTATCTCGAACAGCTTTTCAGCGCCCTCAAGCGGGCTGGCCTGGTTGACAGCACGCGTGGGCCCGGAGGCGGCTATGCCCTGGCCCGCAAGCCCGATCAGGTGTCGGTGGCCGACATCGTGGTGGCGGTGGAGAACCACCAGCCAGGGGGGGAGGCGGCGGCGACGCAGGCGTCGTCCCAGATGGTGACCATGACCGGGACGCTCTGGACGGCCTTCAACGCACGGGTGCTGGAATACCTTCAGTCCGTCACGTTGCGTGATTTGGTGGCCGAGCAGCAGGCGCGTGGCGTGCAGGTCGAATCGCCCGTGGTGGCGCGCGCCAAACTTGCCCGCCGTCCGGCGCCGCTGATGGCCCGTGCCGGAGTGCCCAATTCGGTCTTTGCCCTGGGCGCTGCCACTGCGCTGGCAGGCAAGTAGGTGGGTGCGGCGACCCGGTCGCCATGTTCATGCCGCTGACTCGGGGCGTGCCGGTGTCCTGCCGCCCCCGCCGGGCAGCGCTGCCTACAACTGTGGCGCGGGCTGCTGGATGCCGCGGATCAGCATCTCCACCGAGATGGCCACCAGGATCAACCCCATCAGGCACTCAAAAGCCATCACCACGCGCTCGCCCACCAGGCGCTGGATGCGTTCGGCCATCAGCAGCACAACGGCGCACACGGCCATGGTCACGCACAGGGCGGCCACCCACTCCATCCGCCGTTCGGGCGCCTGGGCCACCAGCAGCATGACGGTGGCCATGGCCGAGGGGCCCGCAAGTGCGGGAATAGCCAGCGGCACGATCAGCGGCTCGCCGGGCAGTTCTGTCTGAGGCCCGGAATCTGGCGGAAAGATCATGCGCAGTGCGATCAGAAACAACACGACCGCACCGGCGATCTGCAGCGACAGGTCGCTCAGGTTCATCACCCGCAGAAACTGCGCGCCAAAGAACAAAAACACCAGCAGCAGTGCGAAGGCGATCAGCACCTCGCGCAGGATCACCCGGGCCCGGCGCTCGGGCGCCACGCCGCGCAGGGCGTTGGCAAAGATGGGGATGTTGCCCAGCGGATCGGTGATCAGCAGCAGCAAGATGGTGGCCGAAGCAAAGGTGTAGCTCACGATGCGTACACCGAGTCCAGCGAGCGAAAGCCCTTGATCTCGATCGGGTTGCCGCTGGGATCATGAAAGAACATCGTCCACTGCTCGCCGGGCTGGCCGGCAAAGCGCACCTGCGGCGCGAGCACAAAGTCCGTTTGCGCGGCCTTCAGGCGTGCGGCCAGCGCATGCCAGTCGGGCAATTCCAGAATGGCGCCGAAGTGCGGCATGGGCACCAGATGGTCACCCACATGGCCGGTGCGGGCGCTGGCAAAGGGGGGGCCCAGGTGCAGCGAGATCTGGTGGCCAAAGAAGTCGAAGTCCACCCAGGTATCGGTGCTTCGGCCTTCCTGGCAACCCAGCACACCGCCATAGAAACGGCGGGCTGCATCAAGGTCGGTGACGTGAAAGGCGAGGTGAAAGAGGCTGCGCATCCCATAAAGGATAGCAGCGTGGACTCCCTTCACGCCGCACTGCCAATGGCGTCTCGGCAGCCGGCCGGCTCAGCGCTTGGGTGGGCGCGCAAGCATCTCGGTGGTGCTGGCCTTGCGGTCGGCGTTCACGCGCTGCACATGGGGGCGTTCGGCCATGCGGGCCAGGTATTCGCGCACGGGCGGGTCGGCCAGGTAGTCGCGGCCGTAGATGATCTTGGTGGCCGAGCTGATGAGCGGCAGGTGCACGATGGCGGCGCAGTCGGCCAGGGTGAAGCTGTCGCCCGCCATGCAGGGGCTGAACTTCGCCAGCCGGCCGAAGGCGGCAATGTTCTTTTCCAGCTGGGCGCCCACCTTCTCGCGGGTCGATTCACTCACCGTGCCACCAAAGAAGGCCTGGGGATACAGGTTGCGCGCCACCAGCTCCAGGTGCAGTTCCAGAAAGGTGATCAGCTCGCGCACCTTGGCGGCGGCAAACGGGTCGGCGGGCAGCAAGGCCGGTTGGGGATGGGCGGCTTCGATGTAATCGGCCATCACCGCAGATTCGCACAGGGTTCCCTGGGGCGTGCGCAGGTAAGGCACCTTGCCCAGGGGCGTGGCGCTGCGGTCGGTCTCACCCACCCAGGCCTGTTCTTCGGTAAAGGGCAGGCCTTTTTCCAACAGGGCGAGCTTGACCTTGTTGTAGTAGTTGCTGGCTGAAAAGCCGCAGAGTGTCAGCATGGGGATGTCTCCTTGGGGGTGGTCAAAGAGCGCATCGTAGAAGGGTGCCAGGACAAAGCCCGTCGCACAGATGACCCCGGTCAATGACGTGGGGGTTTGCCCACCTACAATCAGCGCCTTCATGCCCGTCACCCTGCAAACCCTTCGCCGCGTTCGCTGGCTTGCCCGCCTGGTGCTGGCGTGGTTTGTCCTGTCCATCGGCGTGGCGGTGGCGTCGCCCCTGGTCAACCCGCAGGCCATGGAGCTGATCTGCTCGGGCTCGGGCGCGATCAAGGTGCTGGTCAAGACCGACGACGGCGCCAAGGAGCTGTCCAGCCACACGCTGGACTGCCCGCTGTGCGCACAGGTGGGCGCACCCCCTCCCGCATCGCAGGCCCAGTCGCCTGTGGTTCACCCCCTGGCGCATGCCTTGCGCCCCATTCCTGCCGCGCACATCGCTGCGCGCACGGCCGCGCCGCTGCCGCCGCGCGGGCCTCCATCGCTCTCCTGAAATTGCTATTGATTGGATAGCTGTTGGCGCATGAAACACATGCGCTTTCAGCCTATTTGGCTTGATTTTCAGGAGTTTCCATGCGCCAGAGCCGCATGGCGCTGGCCGTGGCCAGTGCCTTTCCCCTCGTCCTCACATTCACGTTGACCGGGGCCGCGCCCGCATTCGCCCAGACCGCCGACAGTGCCAGCGCCCCCGTCAAGGAGCTGGGCATGGTCACCATCACCGGCGGCCAGCCCACCTCGCTGCCCACGCAGATCCCCACCACCATCGAGGGCGTGACGCGCGAGCAGATCGAGCATGCGATCAACGCCACCGACAGCGAAGACGCCCTCAAGTACCTGCCCAGCCTGCTGGTGCGCAAGCGCTACATCGGCGACTACAACCACGCCGTGCTGTCCACGCGCGCCTCGGGCACGGGCAACCCGGCGCGGTCCATGGTGTTTGCCGATGGCATCTTGCTGAGCAACTACCTGGGCAATGGCCCCACCAACGCACCGCGCTGGATGCTGGTCACGCCCGAGGAGATCGAGCGCGTGGACGTGCTCTACGGCCCGTTCTCGGCGGCCTATGCCGGCAATTCGGTGGGCGCCGTGGTGGACTACGTCACCCGCATGCCGACCCAGTTCGAGGCGCACGGGCAGGTCAGCACCCAGCACCAGCCGTTTGACCTCTACAACACCCGCGGCACCTACGGCGGCAGGCAGGTGAGCGCCTCGGTGGGCAACAAGAATGGCGACTGGTCGTGGTTTCTCCACTTCAACCAGACGGACAGCGAAGGCCAGCCGCTCACTTTTCCCACGCGCCTCGTCTCTGTCGGCACCGTGGGCAGCGCGGGCACGCCGGTCACGGGCGCGGTGCTGGGCCACAACCGCAGCAACCAGCCCTGGTATTTGCTGGGCACCGCCACGCAGTACCACACGCAGCAAGACCACATCAAGGCCAAGATCGCCTACGACTTATCGCCCACCGTGCGGGCCGCCTACACCTTCGGCTGGTGGCACAACGCATCCGAGGGTCGGCCCAGCAGCTACCTGCGGGACGCCAATGGCAATGCCGTGTATGGCGGTACGGTCAACATCAACGGCCGCTCGTTTGCGCTCGCGCCCAGCGACTTCAACGTCTCCAACGAAGACCTCACGCACTTCATGCACGGCCTGTCGGTCAAGAGCCGCACGCAAGGCGTGTTCGACTGGGAGGTGGCCGCCAGCCTCTACGACTACCAGACCGACACCCTGCGCGCTGCCTCCGTGGCGCTGCCTGCGGCGCTGAACGGCGGGGCAGGGCGCATCGTCAACAGCAAGGGCACGGGCTGGAACACGCTGGCCGCCAAGGGAACGTGGCGGCCCAGCGGCATGCAGGGCGCGCACATCGTGGACTTTGGCCTGCAGCGCGACAGCTACCAGCTGCGCACCGTCGAGAACGCCACGGCGAACTGGATCAACGGCGCTGCGGGCGCGCGCAACCAGGCATTCAACGGCGACACGCAGCTCATCGGCCTGTGGGCGCAAGACACCTGGAAGATCGCACCGCAGTGGAAGGCCGTGCTCGGCGCCCGCGCCGAGCGCTGGGGCGCCCGCAACGGCCAGACCGGCAACGCCACCACCACGCTGGGCCATCCCGAGCGCGACGAAACCTATGTCTCGCCCAAGGCCGCCGTGGCCTGGCAGGCCAGCGACCTGTGGGTGCTCAAGGCCTCCACCGGCCGCGCGGTGCGCATGCCCACCGTGGCCGAGCTGTACCAGGGCGGCATCAGCGGCAGCGGCACGCTCACCAACAACGACCCGAGCCTCAAACCCGAAAAAAGCTGGACCACCGAGCTGACGGCGGAGCGGGACATGGGCAATGGGCTGCTGCGCCTCACGGCCTTCTTCGAGCGCACCAGGGACGCGCTGTATTCGCAGACCAATGTGCTGGTCACGCCCAACGTCACCAGCATCCAGAACGTGGACGCCATCCGTACCAAGGGGCTGGAACTCTCGTACCAGGCGACCAACGTGCTGGTGCGCGGGCTGGAACTGGGCAGCAGCCTGACCTGGACCCATTCCAGGATCACAGGCAACGACAAGTTCCCGGCCAGCGTGGGTCGATGGCAGCCGCGCATCCCCGAGTGGCGCGCCAGCGCCGTGGCCACCTACCGGCCGGACGACAAGTGGTCCTACACCCTGGGCGCGCGCTACAGCGGCAAGCAGTACAGCACGCTCGACAACAGCGACCCCAACGGCTTCGCCTACCAGGGCGCGAGCCGCTACTTCACCACCGACATGCGCGTGCGCTACCAGATCACCAAGCAGGTGAGCGCCGCCGTGGGCATCGACAACCTCAACAACTACCAGTTCTGGAACTTCCACCCCTACCCCCAGCGCAGCACCATGGCCGAGCTGAAGTGGACCCTCTGACCTTTGCATACGCCACCATCACCATGAGAACCCTCAAAAAAATAGCTACTTGCGCTTTATTGGTAAGCGCTACAGGTCTTTTGAATGTTGCAAATGCCCACGTCACGCTGGAATACCAGGTAGCCAATGCCGGCAGCGGCTACAAGGCCACGTTCCGCGTGGGCCACGGCTGCGGTGCATCGCCCACGCGCGAGATCGCCGTGACCCTGCCGCCCGGCGTGGAAGGCGCCAAGCCCATGCCCAAGGCCGGCTGGACCATCGCCATCGAGCGGGAGAAGCTTGCCCAGCCACGCACCGACCACGGCAAGACCCTTGCGGAGGAGGTGCGCCGCATCCGCTGGACGGCGAACACCCCGGCCGATGCGCTGCCCAACGCCTTCTACGACGAGTTCGTGCTGCAGGCGCGCATGCCCGCGCAGGCGGGCACCCTTTACTGGCCCGTGGCCCAGGTCTGCGAACAGGGCCGGACCGACTGGGCCGAGGTGCCTGCCGCAGGCCACCAGCCTGGCGATCTGAAATTTCCCGCGCCCGTGCTGGAGCTGATGCCAGCTGCAGGCGGCCATGCACATTGACCGTGTCCCTTTTTCTTTTTCAACCCCCGGAGAGCTCCATGACACAGAACCCCATCACCCGCGCCGCTTTCATCGCCCTGGCCCTGCTTGCCGGGCAGGCCCATGCCCAGGCCGCCGCACCCGTGGCGGTGGACGGTGCCTGGGCACGCGCCAGCGTGCAGGGCCAGAAGGCCACGGGCGCCTTCATGCGCCTCACGGCCAGGGATGGCGCCCGCCTGGTGCGTGCCGAATCGCCTGCGGCGGGCCTCACGGAAGTGCACGAGATGAAGATGGAAGGTGACATCATGAAGATGCGCGCCGTGCCCACGCTGGACCTGCCTGCGGGCAAGACGGTGGAATTCAAGCCCGGCGGCTACCACGTCATGTTGCTGGACCTGAAGGCGCCCCTGGTCAAGGGTTCCACCGTGCCCGTGACGCTGGTGTTCCAGGATGCCAAGGGCGTGGAGACCCAGCTGCCGCTGCAGTTGCCAGTGGTCACGCAGGCGCCTGGTGCATCGGCTGCCGCAACGGGCCACGGCATGGCGCACGGGCAAAAACACTGAGCACCGGGGGCTTCCCGCTGCCCAAGGCATTGGAGTAAGCTGTGCCACCACGGCGCCCCGGGCCGTGCCACAGACCCACCTCTTGCGGAGCGGCCATGAGCGACTCATCCCACTTTGGTTTCGGCAAATTCGTCCCCGGCTTTGACTTTCTGCAAAGCCTGGCCAAAGGTGCCTCCAGCAGCATTCCCCAGCTGCCCAACCTGTCGAACTGGGTGGCGCCCACGCTCAGTGTCGAAGAGCTGGAAAAGCGCATCGACGAACTCAAGGCCGTGCAGTTCTGGCTGGAGCAGAACTCGCGTGCCCTGACGGCCACCGTCCAGGCGCTGGAAGTGCAAAAGATGACCCTGGCCACGCTCCAGGGCATGAATGTCAGCATGGCCGAGGTGGCCAATGCCTTCAAGCCCAAGGCCGCCGATACCTTTGCCAGCCGGGCCAGCGCCCCCGCGCCGGCACCCGCGCCCGCGCCCGCAGCGGCTGCGCCACAGCCTGCCGAACCCGTCCAGCCTGCTGCGGCCGGAGATGCGCAGGCCGCCAAGGCCCCCGAGCCGGCCCTGGTGGACCCCATGCAATGGTGGGGAGCGCTGACCAGCCAGTTCCAGCAGATCGCTGCCAGCGCCCTGAAAGACGCCGGCAAGCCGGCGGCGCTGGACCCCACCACCAGCATGGCCACCGAAGCCCTCAAGACCGCCACCGACATGGCCAGCCAGTTTGCCGCCAAGGGCCTGCAGACCCTGCAGGCTGGCCAGCGCACTGCCGCCGGTGCGGCCAGGCCGACCGCTGCAAAAAAGCCCGCCGCCAAGAAGGCGCCTGCCCAATCTGCGGCCCAATCCGCCGCCAAGAAAGCCACGGCCCGCCGCGCACCGCGCAAGCCGGCAGGCGGATAGGCTGCTCTGGCGGTGCTGCAGGCAGCGCCCGCCGCCGCCCGTGAGGTCACACCATGAAACTATTTCCCACCGGCCATGCCACCCATCCCCAGTGGCGCATGGCCGCCGCCCTGGTGCTGGCGCAGTTGCGCGCCCAGATGGCCCTGCCCGACTACGCGCACGCCCCCACGCTGGGCCTGCTCTACATCACCGACCACTATGCCAGCGAGGCGCGGGCACTGTTTGACCACCTGAGTGGGGAGCTGCCCGAAGTGACCGACTGGAGCGGCACCGTGGGCGTGGGGGTCGCGGCCAACAATGCCGAGTATTTCGACGAGCCCGCGCTGTCGGTGATGCTGCTCGACATCCCGGCCGACCAGTACCGCGTGTTCTCGGGCGTGGCCCCGCTGCCGCGCACTCCAGCCAGCGGCTTCGAGGCCCATACCGCGCTGGTGCATGCCGATGGCCATACGGCCGAACTGGCGGAGCTGCTGGGTGAAATGGCCGCGCGCACCACCACCGGCTACCTGTTTGGCGGGCTCAGTGCCAGCCGTGGCGCCAGTGTGCAGTTCGCCGTGGCCGGCAATGGCAACATCGCGGGCCACGGGGCGGCAGGCGGGGTATTCGATGGCGGCCTCTCGGGCGTGGCCTTCGGGCCCGGCGTGGCGCTGCTGTCGCGGGTCACGCAGGGATGCCAGCCGGTGGGGCGCTTGCACACCGTCACCGCTGCGCACGAGAACGTGGTGCTGCAACTCGACGCGGAGCCTGCCCTGGATGTATTGCTGTCCACGCTCGATGTGTCGCTGGATGGCGATCCGCAGGCGGCGCTGCGCAAGGTGCGGGCAACCCTGGCGGGGCTGGTCGATGCCGGTGAACAGCCGCAGGGGGCGCAGCATACCGGCCACTTTGGCACGGACACCCGGGTGCGCCATATCGTGGGCCTCGATGGCGCGCGCCGGGGCGTGGCGCTGGCCGACCAGGTGGAGCCCGGCATGCACCTGGCGTTTTGCCAGCGCAACGTGGCCGCGGCCCGTGCCGACCTGATGCGCATCTGCGCGGAAATCCGCGAGGAGCTGTCGCCGGAAGAGACGGAGCCGGTACCGCTGGCCGGCAAAGCGCAGGAGGGTTTGCGCCAGGCGCCTGGCAGCGCGGCACCGGCGGCGGCCAGCCCTGCGGCCCGGTCCATCCGGGGCGCCATCTACGTGAGCTGTTCGGGCCGGGGGGGGCCTCACTTTGGCGGGCCCAGCGCCGAATTGCAGATCGTGCGGCATGCGCTGGGCGATGTGCCGTTGACAGGTTTTTTTGCCGGCGGCGAGATTGCGCACCACCACCTGTATGGCTACACCGGCGTGCTGACGGTGTTTGTGGGCAGCGAATAGGGCCGTCGCGATCAGGCCGCCGTGCGCCTTGTCGCGCAGCGTGCGGGGCAGCCGCTGGCGCGCGTTGATCACGCCCGGGATGTTGTCCATGCCGCCCCGCACCACCGGGAAGCGTGCGTGGTCAGACGCTTCGATGCATTCAGGTTGTCTTCAAACGATGCATCGACATCCACGCACACCACGTCGCCACGCGTCACCATCAACGAGCCAATCTGGCGGCCGTCCCGCCGGAACACATTGCGCACCAACGGCACGGCAACGGCCGTCTGCGCTGACCATGCCCTCGGCCAGCGCGCGGGCAAATCGCACGATGGGGGCGCAGGCGTCTGCCATGCGGGTGGTCAGTGATTTGTCAGAAAAAGCCCGGGGGTTCAAGGGTTTTCACTGTCGAGAGAGCAGGGGGGCATTCATTAACGTCCATGGTGGCCGCGCAAACTGGTTTGGTTATGCCGGATTGGAACCGTACACATTCAGGAGACACCATGAAATTCGCCTTCAAAATTGCTGCCCTTGCCGGCGCTGTTGCACTGTCCACCGCTGCCTTCGCGGCAGAGCCTATCAAGATCGGTGTGGACGGTCCTTTCACGGGCGGTTCGTCCTCCATGGGCGTCAGCATGCGGGATGGCGTGCGTCTGGCCGCAGAAGAAATCAACAAGGCCGGCGGTGTGCTGGGCCGTCCGCTGCAACTGGTCGAGCGTGATGACGAAGCCAAGAACGAGCGTGGCGTCCAGATTGCCCAGGAGCTGGTCAACAAAGAGCGCGTAGTCGCCGTGGTGGGCTACATCAACACCGGTGTTGCACTGGCTTCGCAGCGTTTCTTTCAGGAAGCCAAGATCCCGGTCATGAACAACGTGGCCACCGGCTCCATCATCACCAAGCAGTTCGAGAAAGAGCCTGAGAACTACGTGTTTCGCAATGCCGCACACGACAGCATTCAGGCACCCATGATTGTTGAAGAAGCCGTGACACGCCGCGGCTTCAAGAAAGTGGCGATCCTGGCGGACTCCACCAACTACGGCCAGCTCGGTCGCGAAGATCTGGAGAAAGCGCTGAAAGCCAAGGGCGTCACGCCAGTGGCCGTGGAAAAGTTCAACATCAAGGACGTCGACATGACGGCCCAATTGCTCAAGGCCAAGGCGGCCGGTGCCGAGGTGATCCTGACTTACGGCATCGGTCCTGAACTGGCCCAGATCGCCAATGGCATGACCAAGCTGGGCTGGAAAGTGCCGATGGTTGGCAGCTGGACCCTGTCCATGGCCAATTACATCGACAACGCCGGCCCCGGCGGTGAAGGTGCACGCATGCCGCAAACCTTTGTGCAGGAACCCACCACGCCCAAGCGCCAGTCGTTCATCGTGAGCTACCTGAAAACCTTCAACCCGAAGAACAGCCGCATCGATTCACCCGTTTCGGCTGCCCAGGGCTATGACTCCATCTACCTGCTGGCTGCTGCGATCAAGCAGGCCGGCAGCACGGAGGGCCCCAAGATCAAGGCCGCGCTGGAAGACCTGAAGGCACCGGTGGAAGGTGTTGTCACCACCTACGTGAAACCTTTCTCCAAGACCGACCACGAAGCCATCACCGCCAACATCCCGGTGTTTGGTGAAGTCAAGGGCCAACGCGTTGTTTACGCATACCCAGAAGACCAGAAAAAGGCTTCTGAAGTTCGCCTGAAGAAGTAAGCGGTTCGTAACCGGTGCCGCTGCCAGATACGCCTGGCAGCGGTTTTTTTTGTCCACTGACATTTTTCACGCCATTCGACCGATCCGTACGCGAGGGCTTCCCGCATGCAAATTTTTACCCAACTCGTCTTTAGCGGCATTGCACTGGGCATGATCTATGCCGTGATCGCCTTCGGCTATCAACTCACCTTTGCCACCTCGGACACCCTGAACTTCGGTCAGGGCGACGCGCTCATGCTGGGCGCCCTGGTTGGTCTGACACTCGTAGGCTTGGGTGTCAACTACTGGCTCATGATTCCGCTGGTGTGCCTGTTTGGTGCGCTGCAGGGCGCCGTGGTGGAGCGCATCGGCGTGCGACCTGCCATCAAGATCAAGTCAGAGTTCGGCTGGATCATGTCCACCATCGCGCTGGGCATCATCTTCAAGAACGTGGCAGAAAACGTGTGGGGCCGTGATGACCTCAAATTCCCTTCGCCACTGCCAGAGGCACCGTTCCAGTTCCTGGGCGCCAACATCTTGCCGATGGAAGTGCTCGTGGTCTGCGGTGCGCTGGCCATGATGCTGGCGGTGGAGTTGTTCAACCGCCGCTCCATCTTCGGCAAAGCCGTGGTGGCCACCTTCAATGACCGCGATGCCGCCAAGCTGATGGGAATCAACACCGGGCTGGTGATTACTTTCTCTTATGCACTGTCTTCCCTGACGGCCGGATTTGCGGGCGTGCTGATTGCTCCGCTGACGTTGACGGGGGCCACGATGGGCGCCGTGCTGGGGCTCAAGGCTTTTGCGGTCGCCATCATCGGCGGTCTGACCAGCGGCCTGGGCATTGTGGTGGGCGGCATCATCCTGGGTGTGGCAGAGACCACCACCGGTTTTTATCTCAGCACCGGCTACAAGGATGTTCCTGGCCTGGTGCTGCTGCTGATCGTGCTGGCCGTGCGTCCGCAGGGAATTTTCGGCAAATCCGTGATCAAGAAGGTCTGACAAAGTGGCTGCTTCCTCTATTACCTCCCTGGCCGGTTCCGGCGGCCCGCAGGGCCCTGCCTCGCCCACGTCCAGCAGCACCAAAGTGATGCGTCTGGTCCTGTCCATTGCGGCTTTTGCCGCCCTGCTGGCCTTCCCCACGGTGGTCGGCAATCCTTACTACATCCACCTGATCGAAACCATCATGATCTACGCGATCGTGCTCTTTGGTCTTGACATTGTGGTGGGCTATACCGGGCAGGTGTCTCTGGGCCATGCCGGTCTGTTCGGCCTGGGTTCCTACACGGCGGGTGTGCTGGTGTTCAAGCTGGCCGCACCCATCTGGGTCACGATTCCGGCCGCCATTGTGCTGACGGCGGGCTTCGGTGCGCTGCTGGCGCTGCCCGCACTGCGTGTCTCCGGCCCTTATCTGGCCATGGTGACGCTGGCGTTCGGCACCATCATCCAGATTCTCATCAATGAGATGAGTTTTCTGACCGAAGGCCCCCTGGGCATCAAGCTGGACAAGCCCGAGATTGGCGGGTTCCAGCTGGCCAAGCGCGAGTACTTCTGGCTGGTGGCTACCATGATGGTGCTGTCGCTCATCGTGTCGCACCGCATTTTGCGCTCCCATCTGGGCCGGGCCTTCGAGGCGCTGCGCGGCAGCCCCGTGGCGTCCGATTGCATGGGCGTATCGGTCTACCGCTACAAGGTGTATGCGTTTGTGATCAGCGCCGGTTTTGCCGGGCTGGCCGGGTGCCTGTATTCGTATTCCGAGCAGTACATCTCGCCCAACTCGTACAACTTCGAACTCACGGTGCTGTTTTTGCTCGCGGTGATCATGGGGGGACGCAAGAGCCGCATCGGCTCGCTGGTGGGCGCTGCCATCATCGTGTTGCTGCCCAAGCTGCTCGATGATGTGGAGCTGTTCCGTTACGTGTCGGTGGGCCTCACCATCCTGGTGGTCATCACGGCCGTGGTGGCCATCCGGCGCGGGCGCTCGACCATCTCGCAAATGGCGATCCCGGTGGTGGGCAGCGTGGCATTGGCCGGTCTGTCGTTCTGGCTGCAGACCATGACCGACTGGCGTTTGTCGATCTTCGGCGTGATCATGCTGTTTGTTGTGTACTACCTGCAGGACGGCATTGTGGGTTTTGTCCGCAGTGCGCTCAACCTGCGCACGGCACCTCCCGATCTGCCCTTGCAGCCCACCGGTGCAGCACAGGCGGATGCGGTGTCCACAGCCACCATGGCGGGTGAATCCACCGAACTGTTGCAAGCCAGCGGCGTGCTCATGCAGTTTGGCGGCCTCAAGGCCCTGAACAATGTGGACCTGAGCATCAAGCGGGGCACCATCCACGGACTCATCGGTCCCAACGGTTCGGGCAAGAGCACCATGATGAACGTGCTCACCGGCATTTACGTGCCGACGGCTGGCGCGATCAGCTTTAGTGGCCGCTCTGTGGTGGGGCGTACCTCGTCGGACATTGCTCTGTCGGGTATTGCGCGAACCTTCCAGAACGTGCAGCTGTTCGGCGAAATGACCGCGCTGCAAAACGTTCAGGTGGGTCTGCACCACAGCTTTGCAAGCAACCTGTTTGACGTGGCCGTGCACACGGGGCGCTACCGCCGTGAGAACGATGCCGCCGTCACCCGGGGCATGGGTCTGCTGCGTTTTGTCGGCCTGCAAGACCTGGCCGCGGAACAGGCGCGCAACCTGCCTTATGGCAAACAGCGCTTGCTGGAGATTGCCCGCGCTCTGGCACTCGATCCGCAGTTGCTGCTGCTCGATGAGCCAGCCGCCGGTCTCACCGCCCCGGACATCGTGGAGCTGATCTCGATCATCAAGAAGATTCGCGACCACGGCGTGACGGTGATCCTGATCGAGCACCACATGGATGTGGTGATGAGCATCTGCGACACGGTATCGGTGCTGGATTTTGGCCAGAAGATTGCCGAAGGCATGCCGGCGGAAGTTCAGGCCGATCCCAAGGTCATCGAGGCGTACCTGGGCGGTGGCGCCGAGACCGTCGTGGCCCAGCCCGCCTGAGCCCGATGCCCCCGAAACGACGATACAAGACGCACAACACATGCTGACCATCCAGAATCTTTCGGCCGGCTACGGCAAGGTACAGGTGCTTCACGGCATCTCCATCGAAGTGCCCAAGGGCAAGGTCGTGACGCTGATCGGCTCCAACGGCGCGGGCAAAACCACCACCATGCGGGCGGTGAGCGGCATGATCGCGCCGACCGCGGGCCAGATCACGCTCAACGGCAAGCGCATTGACGGCCAGGAGGCCTACACCATCGCCAAGCTGGGGCTGGCGCACTCCCCGGAAGGGCGGCGCGTTTTTGCCACCATGACGGTGACCGACAACCTCACCCTGGGGGCTTTTCCCCGCCTGACGGGCAGCCGCCCCCGGGGGGATGTGGCCGGTGACCTGGAGCGGGCTCTGGAGCTGTTTCCGCGCCTCAAGGAGCGCCGCACTCAGCTGGCTGGCACGCTGTCCGGCGGTGAGCAGCAGATGCTGGCCATGGCCCGCGCCATCATGCTCAATCCGGAAGTGGTGTTGCTCGACGAGCCCTCCATGGGCCTTGCGCCCATTCTGGTGGCGGAAGTTTTCCGCATCATTGAGCGCCTCAAGGGGCAGGGTGTCACCATGCTGCTGGTGGAGCAATTTGCGGCAGCTGCCCTGGCGGTTGCCGATTACGGCTATGTGCTGGAAAACGGACGCATTTCCGTACAAGGCCCGGCGGAGCGCCTGCGCGATGACCCGGCCGTGAAGGCCGCCTACCTTGGCGGCGGTCACTGACGCTTGGTGAGGCTGGCAGTTGGCAGGGGCCAAACTCCCCGCGGCCAGCTTCCACGCCGACAGCATGGCCTGCGTATGCCCTTGGGCACCGCAGGCTTTTTCATGGGTGCCTGCGGCTGCGCACCGGTGCCGCAGGCGCCCAAGGTCGTCCGCCTCTCAGGCGTTGTTCACTGCCCGCTGGCTGGGCGCGGTCGCGGCCATCTTGCGGCCCGGTGCCGCGCGGTCAGCCGTGCCCGTGAAAGCAAAGTCCACTTCGGGCGCCAGCCCGCTCACGATATGGGCCAGCGCCTTGCCCGAGCCGCAGGCGTGCGTCCAGCCCAGCGTGCCGTGGCCGGTGTTGAGGAACAGGTTGGCCACTTTGGTCTTGCCGATCAGCGGCACGTTGCTGGGCGTGGCGGGGCGCAGGCCGGTCCAGAACTGGGCCTGGCTGGTATCGCCCGCGCCGGGGAAGAGCTGCTCCACGCGGCGCACGATGGCCTCGCAGCGCATCGGGTTCAGGTTGCGGTCATAGCCGTTCAATTCCGCCGTGCCGGCAATGCGCAAACGGTCTCCCTGCGCGCTGGTGTAGCGCGAGAACACCAGCTTGAACTCGTCGTCCGTCAGGCTCACCTCGTGGGCCATCGACGCGTTCTTGACCGGCATGGTCACCGAATAGCCCTTGGCCGGGTAGATGGGCAGGCGAATGCCCAGCGGCTGGGCCAGCAGCGGGCTGAACGAGCCCATGGCCAGCACGAAGGCGTCGCCGCGCACGCGCTCAAAGCGGCCCTCGGCATTGGTCAGCTCCACATGGTCGATATGGCCACCGGCCTCGCGCAGCGCCGTGATGTGGTGGCCCATGCGGAATTGCACGCCCGCCGCCTCGCACAGCCGGGCCAGTTCGCGTGTGAACTGGTTGGCATCGCCCGACTCGTCCTCGGCCGTGTAGGTGGCGCCGGCCAGTTGCGGGCGGATGTGGGCGAGGGCTGGCTCGATGCGCACGGCCTCGTCGGCGCTGATGACCTGGCGCTCGCAGCCGAGCTGGCGCATCTGCTCGGCCGGGGCCAGTGCGCCGTCGAACTCCTTGGCGTTGGTATAGAAGTGCAGGATGCCCTGGGTCCGCTGGTCGTACGCGATGCCGGTGGCTGCGCGCAGCTGCTGCAGCACGCTGCGGCTGTAGGTGCCCAGGCGCACGATCTGCTCGATGTTGTGGCGCGTGCGCGCCGGGGTGCAGTTGCGCAAGAACTGCAGGCCCCACAGCCACTGCCGCATGTCGGCGCGCAGGCGGAACAAGAGCGGTGCATCTTCCTGGCCCAGCCACTGCAGCACCTTGAGCGGCGCGCTGGGGTTGGCCCAGGGTTCGGCATGGCTCACCGAGATCTGGCCGCCGTTGGCAAAGCTGGTCTCGGCGCCGGGCGTGGCCTGGCGGTCGATGACCGTGACCTCGTGGCCGAGTTGCTGCAGGAAATACGCCGAAGTCACGCCGAGCAGGCCGGCACCCAAAACGATCACGCGCATGATTTTCAAAGCCTTTCTGGGCTCTGGCGCTTGACAGGCGTGCGGTAGCAGCTATTGCTTCAATAGCGTACAGCCGGCGCGTCTGCCAAGCTGCCGCTCCCCCTGTCCTTGGTACCTGAGAGATTCACCGCATCGCCGGCATGGCGTGTGGTTTGCTCCTTCGGTGCGCCACGCGTGTAGGTCGTGGCGGCTCTCCAGACGGCTTTGTTGAATGGTGCAGTACGGAACCTGAGCGTGTATGGGAGTTTGCGCCTTCGGTGAAGCGGACGTTGCCGCTGACTCTCCTGCGAGGCCGATTCTAGGCGGCACTGCGGCGCAAAAGGGGGGCTGTGCGCGCTAATGGATGGCAATCGTTGCTGATGCTGGACGGGCGCAGCAACTGGTGCCTCGCCATAATCCGCCAAGCTCTATCCCAAGGATGCCTGCCATGTCTGATACCGCCTTTGATCCCTTTGCCAGCGCGGCCTTGCTCACCATGGCGCGCCAGGGGCGCATGCCCCGGCCGCTCGATCTGCCCGCTGCGCTGCGCCCGTGCAATGCGGCCCAGGCCTATGCCGTGCAGGACGTCGTGGTGCGTGAGCGCGGCGAGATCGCGGGCTGGAAGGTGGGCGCCGCATCGCCCCGGGCGCTGCCCGCGCGCGCGGCGCTCACCCGCGATTCGGTGGCGGTAGCGTCCACCGGGCAGGCAGTGCATTTGCCTGCCGCAGGCTTTGCCGTGATGGGGGTCGAGGCCGAGCTGGTCTATGAGCTGGGCGCCGACCTGCCCGAGCGCACCGCGCCCTACAGTCCGGCCGAGGTGCTGGCGGCCATGGCATCGGTGCGCGCCGCCATCGAGGTGTGCGACACGCGCTTTGCCGCCTGGGCCCAGCAGGGCGAGTTCAGCCGACTGGCCGACCAGGCCTGCCATGGTGCATTGGTGGTGGGTTCGGGGTCGGACGACCTGGCTGCGGTCCAGCCCCTGGTGCAGCCGGTGCATCTGTCCGTCAACGGCACGGTGGCCGTGCAGCACGCCGCCTGGGGCAACCCGGCGGGCGACCCGCTGCGGCTGCTGGTGTGGCTGGCCAACGAGGGCGCGCGCAGCCTGGGCGGCCTGCGTGCGGGCCAGTGGGTGACCACGGGCTCGTGCACCGGCACCGTGCTGGTGGCGCCGGGCACGGTGGTGGTGGCCGACTTCCCGGGCCTGGGCCACGCCGAGCTGCACCTGGTCTGATTCCTTTTCCAAACCCTCCGTGGCGTCGTTGCTTCGCCTTGCCGTGCTGCAGCACTGTCTGCGGCTTCGCTCGTGCCCATGCAAGCAGCCGGGGCGTGCCATCGCCCGATGGCACTCCAACCCTTTGGGCAAGGTACTTGTGCGACCCCGAAAAGATCTTGAACAGGTGTCTTCGACACGAATGATTGGGAACAGGAATGACCCCCGGGGAAACCGCAGGGGGCCACCTGCGCCGCAAGATCAGTTGCGGCGCGGGTTGTCGGGCTGGCGGTCGTGGCGGTTGGGCACGCCATCGCCATCGCGGTCCCGGTCGTAGCGGTTGGCCACGCCGTCCCGGTCGCGGTCCCAGCCGCCGCGCTGCATGGCCCAGCGGCCGTCATGTTCCACCCAGCGGGGCTCGCGGTAGTGGTAGCCGGGGCGGGCTTGCACCCAGTAGCCCGCCATCCACACATGCCGGTGGCCGCGCCATTCCCAGTGGCCGGGCACCCACGCCATGCCGCGCCGGGGATGGGGTGCGGCCTCGTGGCGCGGAGGCGGCGGTGCCTGGTATTGCACCAGCGCCGGCGCAGGGCGCTGGTACTGCGGGCTGCCGGACTGGATGATGACGGTGGCGCCGACCTGTGCGTGCGCCGCCGTCAGGGCGCTCAGCGACAGCAGGGCGATGGAAGCGGCGGCGAGGGCATTGCGTGCCATGGTGTACTCCTCAGAAATGATTCCGTGCGGAACCGGGAGCCTTGATCATTGGGGCGCTGTGTCAAGCGCACATAGGCGCTGTGCGAAGTGTTGTGAAGTGGTGTATCCGCGTGCCACCACGCGCGCACCTTGCAAGCCTGTGCCAGCGCAGGGTGTGTGTCATGGAGGCTGTGCAAAATTGCAGGCTACAGCAACACAAAGGAGCAGTCTGCATGGCGGATGAAAAGAGAGATGCGGCGCACGCAGACCCCAACCAGTTCGCCCTGCTGCGCCAGCGCCGCTTTGCGCCGTTCTTCTGGACGCAGTTCTCCGGCGCGGCCAACGACAACCTGTTCAAGTTCGCCTTCACGGTGATGGCCACCTACCAGCTCAGCGTGTCGTGGCTGCCGCCCGCGCTGGCGGGGCTGGTGATCGGGGCGCTGTTCATCCTGCCGTTTTTGCTGTTCTCGGCCACGTCGGGGCAGCTCACCGACAAATACGACAAGACGCGCATGATCCGCTTCGTCAAGAACCTGGAGATCGCCATCATGCTGGTGGCGGCGGGCGGCTTTCTGTCGGGCAATGTGCCCATCCTGCTGCTGTGCACCTTTTGGATGGGCGTGCATTCCACGCTGTTCGGGCCGGTCAAGTTCGCCTACCTGCCCCAGGTGCTCAGCGAGCGCGAACTGACCGGTGGCAATGGCATGGTGGAGATGGGCACGTTTGTCGCCATCCTGCTGGGCAACGTGGCCGGTGGCCTGCTGGTGGCCATCCCCGGCGTCGGCCACACCACGGTGGCCGTGGCCTGCGTGGTGCTGGCGCTGCTGGGGCGTGCCGTGGCGCAGTTCATCCCCTCGGCCCCCGCCACCGACCCGGGCCTGACGATCAACTGGAACCCCTTCACCGAAACCTGGCGCAACCTGCAACTGGCGTACGAGAACATCGTGGTGTTCCGCTCGCTGCTGGGCATCAGCTGGATGTGGTTCTTTGGCGCCGTGTTCCTCAGCCAGTTCCCCAGCTTTGCCAAGGAGGTGCTGCATGGCAACGAGCAGGTGGCCTCGCTGCTGCTGCTGGTCTTTTCCATCGGCATTGGCACCGGTTCGCTGCTGTGCGAGGTGCTATCGCGCCGCCATGTCGAGATCGGGCTGGTGCCGCTCGGGGCCATTGGCATGAGCGTGTTTGCCATCGACCTGTACTTTGCCTCGCGCAGCCTGCCGGCCTCCGAGGTGATGCAGCTCACTGCCTTTGTAGCGCAGTCCGCGCACTGGCGCGTGATGGCCGACCTGGCGCTGCTCAGCCTGTTTGCCGGCCTGTACAGCGTGCCCATGTATGCGCTGATCCAGATGCGCAGCCAGCCCACGCACCGCGCGCGCATCATTGCGGCCAACAACATCCTGAACGCGCTGTTCATGATCGCCAGCGCGGTCATCGCGGGCGCGCTGCTGGGCGCGGGGTTCACGGTGCCGCAGGTCTTTCTGTTCACGGCCATCGCCAACGCCGTGGTGGCGTTCTACATCTTCCTGCTGGTGCCCGAATACCTGCTGCGCTTCGTGGCCTGGGTGCTTTCGCGTTTCGTCTATCGCTTCAAGGTGCGGGGCGATGAGCACCTGCCCACCACCGGCGCCGCCATCCTGGCCTGCAACCATGTGAGCTTTGTCGATGCCGTGCTGCTCATGGCCGCCAGCCCGCGCCCGATCTGCTTCGTGATGAACCACCGCATCTTCCGCGTGCCGGTGCTGGGCTGGCTGTTCCGCCTGGCCAAGGCGATTCCAATCGCACCGCAAAAGGAAGACCCACGCGTGTACGAGGCCGCTTTCGAGCGTGCCGCCCAGGTGCTGCGTGAAGGCGACCTGCTGGCCATCTTTCCCGAGGGCGGCATCACGCGCGACGGGCAGTTGCAGCCGTTCAAGGGCGGCATCGCCAAGATCCTGGAGCGTGCCCGCGCCGACGGGCTGGAGGTGCCCGTGGTTCCCATGGCGTTGACCAACCTGTGGGGCTCGTATTTCAGCCGCATCGAACAGGGCGGCGCCATGGTGCGGCCGTTCCGGCGCGGGTTGTTCAACCGGGTGGGGCTGAATGTGGGCGCTGCCGTGGCGCCCGCCCAGGCCCAGCCAGAACTGCTGCGCGAGCATGTGGCACGCCTGCTGGCGGCCTGAAGTGAAACACCCCCTGCATGGCTCTGCCTTCAACGCATCAGTTCGTTGGAAGGCCTTGCCGTGCTGGAGCACTGTCTTCGGCTTCCCGCCTGGTTGTCCGCTGGAATGCAACCCTGTAGGAAGGGCTAGCGCCGCCAGTAGCCAGGCGGCGGTGGCGGCATGGGCGTGCCGTAGTAGCCCGGCCCCATGGCGCCCGGGCTGGTGAGCATGCGGCCGTACACCGGAACCTGGTGGCCGCGGGCATACATGCATTGCACGTAGGCGCTGTCGTAGCCCCCCTGGCCGCCACGGACGCTGGATTGGGCGTTGCTGGCACCGACCGACGAGCCCATCAGCAGGCCCATGCCCGCGCCCACTGCCGCACCCTCGTGGTTGCCGCCCAGTGCGGCACCCGCCAGGGCGCCGATCGCCGTGCCCACCACCGCGCTGCCCACCGCGCCCTGGTTGGCCGCTTCGGTGGCGCCGCCGATCTGCATCTGTGCGTATTGCCGACAATTGACATCGTCATACCGGAATTGCTCGAAGCTCTTGGTGCTGCCGGGCAGCACCGTCACGCTGGGGCCGGTGGGCATCACCGTGCAGGCGGTCAGGGTCAGGGCCAGCAGCGGCACCGCGGCGAGGGAAAGGACTTTCATCATGCTTCCTCAGATAGGAAATGGAACATCGGCCATGCGCCAGCGCGTGCAAGGCCCCCGTCAGTTCGCTGGCGGCTGCGCCGGCACCTGCAGCCAGCCGCCCGGGCAGTTGGTGACATAGGGATAGTAGCCATCGGGCTGGTTGCAACGGTACCAGTAGCCCTGTGGCGGCTGCCCATCGGTACCCCCGTTGTAGCCCGTGCCGTCGTTGCCGCGCTCGATGTACACGGGCGGCTCTGCGGGCACCGCAATCACCGCTGGCGCAGGGTACGGCTCGGGGTAATAGTAGGGGTAAGGGTAGGCAGGGCGGTACATCGGATAACCGAAGCCCGGCCCCAGGTAACCCGGCCCCAGGTAAAGGCCGATACCGACCCGCCCACTCCCCCGGTGCCCATGGCCGCGCCCGTCCCGATCCGCCCACGCCAGGCTGCTCGCACCCAGCGCCACGGCCGCCAGTCCCGCCCACGCGAGAGGTCGAATATTTCGCCACATCATGATTTCATCCCGCTGATCCGAAGGAGAGGGGTTGGGGCCCGGTTCAAGAGGGAAAGTTCCTCCCCCATGGCACCCCGGTGCCAGTGCTGCTGCGAAGCATAGTCCAGCAGGGTATTGGTGAATTGGGATTTTGGTGAAAACAGGTTGTGAAGGCCGAGCAAGCGGCGCAGGCCGCAGGCCAGCCGGCAGCTCCCGTGCCTGCCATATCCGCGTGATACAAAGGCGGGCGGTGTCCGGGCTTTCACCCCCGGTGCCACCGGTCACACCCTCTTGAACGTCACCTTGGGAGCACAGCCATGGGTTTCTTTTCCAACATCTTTGCCAAGATATTCCCTTCGGCCAACGCCGCCGAAGTAGTGGCTGCGCCGCCAGCCCCGGCCGCGGCTGCCGCGCCTGCTGCACCGGCATCCATTGCGCTGGGCGATGTGGCCCCCATCCTGGATGCCATGCCAGGCGCCAAGGGGCTGAACTGGCGCACCTCCATCGTCGATCTGCTCAAGCTGCTGGGCCTGGACAGCAGCCTGGCCGCGCGCAAGGAGCTGGCCGGCGAACTGCTGTACAGCAGCAGCGACGAACCTGGCTCGGCCGCCTGGAACATCGGTCTGCACCAACAGGTGATGCGCAGCATTGCCGCCAACGGCGGCACCCTGCCACCCGATCTGCGCGGCTGATCCGCGCCGGCGCACACCGCCGTGCGCCCCAGCGGGCACCTGCCACCAGCGTGTGGCGGGTTTTTGGGGAGCACTGGCAACAGTGCTGCGGTGGAATCAGGGTGAAAAGTGGCTCTGGCGCTTGTGAGGTAAGCGCTTGCAGCTATATGAAAAACCAAGCGCGCGCTGCCGTCGCGTGCTTGGCATCCTCACACGCCCCGCGCCCGGTCTGCCTTGAACTGCGCCCGGAACTGCGCAAACTGCCCGGCCTCCAGCGCCGCGCGCACTTCGCGCATCAGGTTCAGGTAGTAGTGCAGGTTGTGGATGGTGGTGAGCATGGGGCCGAGCATTTCGCCGCAGCGGTCCAGGTGGTGCAGGTAGGCGCGGCTGAAGCCGCCGCGCCCGCCTTCGTTCCACGGCACGCCCGAGCTGCCTGCGCAGGCGTGGCAGCTGCAGGTCGTGTCCAGCGGCTGGTGGTCGGTCTTGTGGCGGGCATTGCGGATTTTGAGGTCACCAAAGCGCGTGAACAGCGTGCCGTTGCGCGCATTGCGCGTGGGCATCACGCAGTCGAACATGTCCACGCCCTGCGCCACGCCCTCGACCAGGTCCTCGGGCGTGCCCACGCCCATCAGGTAGCGCGGCTTGTGGGCGGGCAGCCGATGCGGCGTGTGCGCCATGATGCGCAGCATCTCGTCCTTGGGTTCCCCCACGCTCACGCCGCCCACGGCGTAGCCGGGGAAATCCATTGCCACCAGGCGCTCCAGCGACTCGGCGCGCAGGTTCTCGTACATGCCGCCCTGCACGATGCCAAAGAGGGCATTGGGGTTGTTCAGGCGTGCAAATTCGTCTTTGCTCCGCTGGGCCCAGCGCAGGCTCATCTCCATGCTCTTGCGCGCCTCGGCCTCGGTGGTGAGGTGGCCCTTGATTTCATACGGGGTGCACTCGTCGAGCTGCATCACGATGTCGCTGTTGAGCGTGGTCTGGATCTGCATGCTCACCTCGGGCGACATGAAGAGCTTGTCGCCGTTGACGGGAGACGCAAAGTGCACGCCCTCTTCGGTGATCTTGCGCATGGCGCCCAGGCTCCAGACCTGGAAGCCGCCCGAGTCGGTGAGGATGGGTTTGTCCCATTTTTCAAAGGCATGCAGGCCGCCAAAGCTTTGCATGACCTCCTGGCCGGGGCGCATCCACAGGTGAAAGGTGTTGCCCAGGATGATCTGCGCACCCATGTCGTGCAGGCTTTGCGGCATGACGCCCTTGACGGTGCCATAGGTGCCCACGGGCATGAAGATGGGGGTTTGCACCACGCCGTGGTTGAGCGTCAGCTGGCCGCGGCGGGCGTGGCTGGTAGGGTCGGTTTTGAGAAGGTCAAACTGCAGCATGGGCGCGATTGTCCCAGATGGGGCCATCTTCCCCTGCGGGCCCCGCGCACTGCCATGGCGCCGCTACACTGGCCCGGATGGTTCAATAAAAAGGAGTGCTTGCCATGCTCAAGATTCTGATTGCCGTGGATGGTTCGGCCCTGTCGCTCGATGCCGTGCACCATGTGCTGCGGCTGGTGCAGGACGGCCTGCGCGCCAGCGTGGTGCTGGCCAATGTGCAAGAGCCCGCGTCGCTGTACGAGCTGGTGGTGTCGCGCGACCCCGACCTGATCGCCGCCGCTAGCATCGAGGCGGGCGAGCACCTGATGGCCCCCGCGCGTGAGTTGCTGCAGGCGGTCGGCCTCAGCTGTGAGACCGCCGTGGGCGTGGGCGACCCCGCGCATGTGCTGGTGGACATCATCGAAAGCTCGGGCTGCGACATGGTCATCATCGGTGCGCGCGGCCAGGGTGCCATCAGCAGCGCGCTGCTGGGCTCGGTGTCGCAGGAGCTGGCCCATGCCAGCCCGGTGCCGGTGACCATCGTGAAGCACCCGGAGGCGCCGGAGCAGGAGGATTCGGAAGGCGCTGCAGACCTTGTCGCCTGAGCTGCCGAGGCGGCAAAGGCCGCTTGCGGCAGCCCTGGTGGGTGGCGCGGGCCGCCACGATGCCATTGGCCATGTCTTGCGCACCCGTCGCACGCGGGCGCCGGCGCGTGTTGCTGGCCCACGACTGGAGATGTACTCTAGAAGTCCACCAGGCTCAGCCCCAGGCTGAACACCGTGCGCTTCCTGTTGTAGTCGATCATGCTGTCGCCGTAGCCGCTGAACAGCTGGGTGTGCAGGCGCAGGTTGCTTCTGTTGCCACCCAGGCCGGTGCCCAGGGTTTGCAGCCACTCCAGCCGGGCCGAGCCGCGCCCATTGCTGGCCAGCGAGTGGCGCAGCGTGGCGCCCAGGGTGTTGTCCTTGTCCAGGTTCCAGAACGCCTTCACCTCGCCCCGGCCGATGTAGTCGCTGATGCCGGGGTTGTCGTCATCGGGGCTGTTTTCGGACAGGCGTTTCCAGATGCGCGCCTGGATGTTCCAGCGGTTGTCCAGCTCCATGCCGGTCATGAGGTAGATGCGGTTCCAGCTGCGCGACAAGGGGTTGCTCTGGCCGTTGGACTGGTGCACCAGGCCGGCACCGCTGTAGCGCCAGCGCCAGCCAAAGGGCAGCCGGGCGTCGGTGGGGTAGACATACATCACCTCGGGCTCATGGTCGGTGGTGCGGAAGGGGCGCGAGATGCCGGGGCTGAACAGCTGCCAGTACGACTGCTGCGTGTAGCCAAACCACAGCGAATCCTTGAGCGTGGGGTGGCCCTGGGTGAGCATGCCCTGGGCAATCTTGGTGCGCACCGACAGCTGGATGCGGTTTTCGGTGCGCTGGTAGGGGGTGAATTCTGTCGCGGTGCGGCCATCGGCGTCCGAGCTGGGTTGGCGGTTCACGTTGCTGCTGGCCACCACCGACACGGACAGCGGCCGGTAGCCGCGAAAGCCGAAGGTGCCGCAGTTGCTGCCCGACTCCAGCTCCCAGAAGCGCGAGAGGTCGCTGTATTGCGTGTCGCGGCAGCCTTCGGTCTGGGCCACGTCGATGATGCGGGTGGCCGGCAGCCGGGTGTCCACCGGCAGCGGCACCGCCGCCGGGTCGGCTGCGCCCTCGGTGCTGGCCGCAGCCGATGCCGCGGGCGCCTGCCAGGCCTGCTGGCCAGCCCACTGGTCGAAGCAGGCCAGGCGGGCCTGGCTGTCGTTGCCCAGGGCCGCGCACCGGCGCCAGGCGTTGTCGGCGCTGGCGGGCGCGGAGGTGCTGCCGGCAGACCCGGTCTGGGCCAGGGCGGCACCGGCCGGGGCGAGCAGCGCCAGCGCCAGCGCGGCGCCGTGGCGTGCCCTCACTGCCAGCCCGGCTGCTTGCGCAGCACGAAAGGGAGAGAGAGGGAGGGGTGGACGTTGTTCCATGTTCCGCGTATTTCCTTGCCACAACTGCCTTCGACCACCTGGCCGGTCCAGGTGGCGCTGATGTTGGTGCCGTTGACCGATTCTTCCAAGGCCAGCTCGCCCGCATCCACATCACCGCTGAGCTGTGCACTGGCGCCGCCGCGCTGCACGGTGCCGCGCACGCTCTCGGCCAGCTCGGGATGGGGGCCCAGCTGCAGCACCGCCGTGGTGGCGGGTGCGGGCGCTGCGTCGGGCGTGGCGGCCTGCAGCGTGGCGTGCCAGCGGCCTTGCAGATGCTGGTGATTCAGGTCGACCGCGGCCGGGCAAGCGGCCGTGGATTTTGGGTCATTTTGGCCTGTTGCACTTGTAGCAAAAGCGCTGATGGCTATCAAAATGCAAGCAAGCGCAGGCCTTGGCGTGGGCCATGCCCTGGGGTTTGCGGTGCGTGGCGTCATGGGGTGGGTGCTGCGTTGGCGGCCTGGGCCTTGGCGGCAAATTCGGCGCGCAAGGCCTTGAGCTTTGCGCGCGGGTCTTCGCGCGTGGTGGCTTTGTCCAGGCCCATCTCGGCAATGAAGCGGCTGGGCCGCGCGGCCACCATCTCGCGGCCCTTCTTGCGTTTTTTGGTCCAGCTCACGGCCAGCGTGCGCTGGGCGCGGGTGATGCCCACGTACATCAGGCGGCGCTCTTCCTGCAGGCGCTGCAGGGTGTCATCGGCGACTTTCAGCTGGCGGCCTTCGTCGTCGTCGAGCTTGAAGGGCAGCATGCCTTCGGTCACGCCGACCAGCACCACATGGGGCCACTCCAGCCCCTTGCTGGCGTGCAGGGTCGACAGCGTGACCATGTCCTGCTCCTGCTCGCGCTCGCTGATGGTGGAGAGCAGGGCGATGGTCTGCGACACTTCCAGCAGGCTCTTGGTCTCCTTGGCCACCACGGCGCCTGCCGTGTCGTCGATCTGCCCGCCGGCGCGCTGGGCCATCCAGTCGCAGAACTCCAGCACATTGCTCCAGCGGGCGGCGGCCACCTTCTCGCTGTCCTCGTTGTCGTACAGGTGCTGCTCGTAGCCGATCTCCTTGAGCCATTCATTCAGAAAGGCGCGGGCTTCTTCGGCGCCATGGGTGCGGCGGGCGCTGTATTCCAGGTAGTTGATGTAGCGGCCAAACTCGTGCAGGCCGTCCAGCGCGCGCTTCGGGACAGCGGCGGGCAGCATGCCGTTGAACAGCGCACCGAACATGCTCTGCTTGTGCTGCGTGGCAAACGCGCCCAGGGCCGCCAGCGTGGCGTGGCCTATGCCGCGCTTGGGGCTGCCGATGGCGCGCAGAAATGCCGGGTCGTCGTCGTTGTTGATCCACAGGCGGAACCAGGCGCACAGGTCCTTGATTTCGGCACGGTCAAAAAAGCTGGTGCCGCCCGACACCTTGTACGGAATGCTGGCCCGGCGCAGCGCCTTCTCGAACGGCTTGGCCTGGTGGTTGGCGCGGTACAGGATGGCAAAACTTTTCCAGTCCGGCGGCGGGTTGGCGGCGGCGCGCAAGCTCTGGATGCGGGCCACGGCGCGCTCGGCTTCATGTTCCTCGCTGTCGGCATCGACCACGCGCACGGGTTCGCCCTCGCCCAGTTCGCTGAACAGCGTCTTGGGAAACAGCTTGGGGTTGGGCCCGATCACGTTGTTGGCCGCGCGCAGGATGGCGCTGGTGGAGCGGTAGTTCTGCTCCAGCTTGATGACCTGGAGTGTGGGGTAGTCCAGCGGCAGTTTTCGGAGGTTGTCGAGCGTGGCGCCGCGCCAGCCGTAGATGGATTGGTCATCGTCGCCCACGGCCGTGAAGTGGCCGCGTTCGCCCACCAGCAGTTTCAACAGCTCGTACTGCGTGGCATTGGTGTCCTGGTACTCATCGACCAGCACATGGGCCAGGGCCGCCTGCCACTTGGCGCGCACCTCCGGGAAGTCGCGCAGCAGCCTGAGCGGCATGCCGATCAGGTCGTCGAAGTCCACGCTCTGGTAGGCAGCCAGGCGCTCTTCGTAGCGCGCCATCACCACGGCAATGCTGCGCTCGTTGTCGTCGGCCGCCTGGGCCAGGGCCTGCGCGGCATCGAGCCCCATGTTCTTCCACTTGCTGATGGTCCACTGCCACTGGCGCGCCGTGGCCAGGTCGGTGGTGCCGCCAGCGGCGTCTTTCAGGATGCCGGCCACGTCGTCGGCATCCATGATGCTGAACTGGGGTTTGAGGCCCAGCACCGCGCCATCCTCGCGCACCATGCGCACGCCCAGGGCGTGGAAGGTGCACACCAGCACATCCTTGGCCCGGCGGCCGATGAGGCCCTTGGCCCGCTCGCGCATTTCGGCGGCGGCCTTGTTGGTGAAGGTGATGGCGGCGATGCGCCGGGGCTCCGTGCCGCGCTCGATCATGTGGGCGATCTTGTGCGTGATCACCCGCGTCTTGCCAGAGCCTGCACCGGCCAGTACCAGGCAGGGGCCTTCGGTGTAATGGACAGCCTGAAGCTGGGCGAGATTGAGGCCGGCGGACATGGAGGGGTGGGGGGAAAGACGGGGAAAGCGGGGAGCGTGCAGCGGGCGGACGACGCAGAGCGCGCAATGATACAGAGCCGGGGGTGGGCATGGACTGCCTGGCGCGGTGGCGGTGGGGTGCACTAAATTTCACATGGCGAAGCGGCGGTGGCAAAGCCTGCGCCTGCGAGAATCCCCGCCGTGCTGTCTGTCCTGCTTGTTACCTTTCCTTTCTTTGCGCTCGTGCTCTGCGGTTACCTGGCCGCGCGCAGCGGCGTGCTGCCGCAGCCCGCCATCCCGGGGCTCAACGCCTTCGTGCTGTACTTTGCGCTGCCTTGCATGCTGTACCGCTTCGGTGCCAGCACGCCCATCGGGCAACTGCTCGACCCGGCCGTGGCGGGCGTGTACCTGCTGTGCGCGCTGGTCATGGTGGGCGGCACGGTGGCACTCACCCGCAACGCGCGCATCGGCTGGAACGATGCGGCCTTCGGCGCCCTGGTGGCGGCCTTTCCCAACACCGGCTTCATGGGCGTGCCCCTGCTGGTGGCGCTGCTGGGGGCGCAAAGCGCGGGCCCGGTCATCGTCACCCTCGTGATGGACATGGTCATCACCAGCTCGCTGTGCATTGCGCTGTCGCGCCTCGATGGCGCCGGCACCCACGGCGTGGGTGTGGCCTTGCGCAACGCCTTCAGGGGCATGGCCACCAACCCCATGCCCTGGTCGATTGCGTTGGGCGCGCTGGCGTCGGCCCTGCGGTTCAGCTTGCCCGGCCCGGTGGAAAAAACCGTGGCCATGCTGGCCGATGCCGCCTCGCCCGTGGCGCTGTTCACGATCGGCGCCGTGCTGGCGCGCTCGCAGATGAACCAGCACGAACAGGTGCTGGTGCGTGACTACGTGCCCATTGCCCTGGCCAAACTGCTGCTGCACCCGCTGCTGGTGTGGGGCGTGGGCCGGATGGCCATCGTGCTGGGTGTGCCGCTGTCGCCGTTTGCGCTCACCGTGCTGGTGCTGCTGGCCGCCTTGCCCAGTGCGAGCAATGTCTCGCTGCTGGCCGAGCGCTTCGGCGCCCACAACGGCCGCATCGCGCGGATCATCCTGGTCTCCACCGCGCTGGCCTTCCTGAGCTTTTCGGGCGCGGTGGCGCTGCTCACCTGAGCCTGCCCGTGGGGCTCTTGGTGCTATTGGAATGGTCGCTAATCGCGCCTGATATTGCCGGGCTGCAGACCGAAATGGCCTGGAAGTGCCCGGGGCTGCTCAGCCCGCGCTGCTGCGCCGCGCCACCAGGTAGCGCACGCCCTCGGGGCCATACCACTCGGCGTGGGGCTCTTCGTGCTGCAGGTGGAAGATATCGCCCGCGCGGTAGGTGCGCTCGGCGCCGTCCCCGGTGCGGATGCGGATCTCGCCCGCCAGGATCAGCGCCTTGGCCTCGAACGGGTGGGTGTGCGTGTCCCAGGCGCCGTGGGCTTTGCGCTCGACCTCCACGAGTTCGGTGAAGCCCTCGCGGGTGCAGGCTTGGGTGAAAGCGTGGGCGGGGTCGGTGGTGTCCATGGCGGCTCCGGAAGTGGGCGCATTGTCGCGTGCCGGCGGCTGGCGTGCCGCGCCCCCCCCCGGCCATGCCCGCGCCCGGGGCAGGGCCGACAGGGCCGGGGGCCCCATACGGTCTTGCCTTCAAGCGGATAACGAGGCGGGAAGCCGCAGACAGTGCTCTAGCACGGCAAGGCGAACCAACGAAGTGATACGTTTGAAGGCAAAACCGTATCAGGCTGCGTTGGCCAGAAAGCGTTCGGCCAGCCGCACCCAGTAGGCGCTGCCCACCGCGATGTTGCGGTCTTCGAAGTCGTAGTTGGGGTTGTGCACCATGCAGGCGCCATGGCCGCCCGTGGCTGCGTCGCCGTTGCCGATCAGCAGGTAGCTGCCGGGCACGTCTTCCAGCATGAAGGCGAAGTCTTCGCTGCCGGTCAGGGGCTCGGCCTGCTCGGTCACCTGCGCGTCGCCCACCAGTTCGCGGCCTACCTGGCGCGCAAACTCGGTTTCGGCCGGGGTGTTGACCAGCACCGGGTAGCCACCGCGGAAGTCCACCTCGGCCCGCACGCCATAGCTCTGCGCCTGGGCTTCCACCAGCTCGCGGATGCGGCGGTTGAGCAGCTCGCGCACGCCGCGGTCCAGCGAGCGCACGCTGAGCTTGAGCGTGGCCGTCTGCGGGATCACGTTGTTGGCCTCGCCCGCCTGGAACGCACCCACGGTGATCACCGCCATCTGCAGGGGCGGTACGTTGCGCGCCACGATGCTCTGCAGGCCCAGCACGATGGCCGAGCCCGCCACCACCGGGTCGGCGCTGTGGTGCGGCATGGCGCCGTGCCCGCCCACGCCGTGCAGCGTGATGGTGATGTTTTCGCTGGACGCCATGAAGGCCCCGGTGCGAAACAGCAGGTGCCCTGGCGGGTGGCCAGGCATGTTGTGCATGCCAAAGATGGCGTCGCACGGAAAGCGCTGGAACAGGCCGTCGTCCATCATCTTGCGGGCGCCGCCCAGGCCTTCCTCGGCGGGCTGGAAGATGAGGTTGAGCGTGCCGCTGAACTGCCCGTGGTGCGCCAGGTGGTGCGCCGCGGCCAGCAGCATGGCGGTGTGGCCGTCGTGGCCGCAGGCGTGCATCAGGCCGGCGTGGCAGCTGGCATGGGGTAGGCCCGTGGCTTCGGTGATGGGCAGCGCATCCATATCGGCCCGCAGGCCCAGGCGGCGGGTGCCGGTGCCGCGGCGCAGCTGGCCCACCACGCCGGTGCCGCCCAGGCCGCGCGTCACTGCATAGCCCCACTGCGTGAGCTTTTCGGCCACCAGGGCGCTGGTGCGCAGTTCCTGGAATCCCAGCTCGGGGTGGCGGTGCAGGTCGCGCCGCAGCGCCACAAAGGTGTCGGCCTGCGCGAGCAGGGCTTCGGGAATCGCACGGTCCATGGGTTTACTGCGCTTGGAGGTTGATGGATTTGGCGATCGCGCGGAACTGCGCCGTGCCGTCGGTGTAGGCCTTGGCGGCCTCTGCGACGGAGAGCGTCGGCGCTGGCGTCTGGCTGGCGGCCTCGAGGTTGGCGCGCACGGTGGGCTCGGCGAGCGTGCCGGCGATGGCCTTGTGCAGGGTGGCGACCACGGCCTCGGGCGTGTCGCGCTTGACGAAGTAGCCGGTCCAGATGTTGAAGGTGAAGTCCTTGAGGGCCTTGCTCTCGGTGATGGCGGGGATGTCCTTGGCGGTATCGAGGCGGGCGGAGTTCAGCAGCGCCAGCACCTTGATGCGGCCGGCCTTGCGCAGATCGACGTGCTTGGTGGCAAAGGGCGACAGGAAGATGTCCACCTGGCCGGAGATCAGGTCCTGCTCGGCTGGGGCGCCGCCCTTGTACGGCACATGCACCATCGGGATGCCGGTGACCTTGGACAGGTGCTCGCCCAGCAGGTGGTAGAACGAACCCGGGCCCACGCTGGCGTAGGTGATGGGGCGGCCCTGCTGGGCCTGCTTGCGGGCGTATTCCACGAACTCGTCGATGCTGTTCACCGGCAGGTCGCCACGGGTGAGGAAGCCGATCTGCGCGGTCGCGATCATGTTCACCAGGCGGAAATCCTCGCTCTTGAACTTGATGGCCGAGATGGCCAGCGGCGCCAGGATCAGCTCGTTGGGCGAGCCCTGAAAGATCATGTGGCCGTCCGAGGGCTGGCTCAGCACCTTCTGCGCTGCGATGGAGCCGCTGGCACCCCCGAGGTTTTCCACGATGACCGGCTGGCCCAGCTGTTTGCCCAGCGTGTTGTTCACCGTGCGGGCGATCACGTCTGAAACCCCGCCGGCCGGATAGGGCACCATCAGCGTGACGGGCTTGGCGGGAAAGTTCTGGGCCAGGGCTCCGGCACTGAGAAGCAGGCCGCCGATCAGTGTGACCGTGCGGCGCGCCAGGCGGGAGGAGGAAGAGGGCATGGTGTGTCTCCGTATCGATGGTTGTAAGCGCATCCTAGGGAGTGCAACGCTATGCGTCCAATGTATTATTTTCCTGAAAACCATTCGTTGAGCTCATATATCGCATGAACCTGCGTCACCTGGAACATTTGCTGGCCGTTGCCGATACGGGATCGTTCAGCCGTGCGGCGGCGCGCCTGTTCATCACCCAGTCGGCGCTCAGTCGCAGCATCCAGGGGCTGGAGGTGGAACTGGGTGGCCCGGTGCTGGACCGCCTGGGCAAGCGCAACACCCTCACCCCGCTGGGGCAGGAGGTCGTGGCCCGTGCGCGGCCCATCCTGCGTGACCTGGAAGCCTTGCGCGACAGCGCTCGCCTGCTGCAGCAGGGTGACCTGGGACGCATCAGCGTGGGGCTGGGCTCGGGTCCTGCCGCGCTGCTTACCGTGCCGCTGCTGACAACGGTCGCGCGTGACCACCCGGGCCTGCGCGTTTCGGTCACCCACGGGCCGGCCGAGCTGCTGGTGATGCAGCTGCGCAACCGGCAGTGCGATGCGCTGGTGGTGGACCTGCGCCGCGTGGTGCCCGCGCCCGACCTGCAGATCGAAGCGCTGGCCGAGCAGCGCGCCGATTTCATCGTGCGCTCCGGCCATCCGCTGGCGGGTGCTGCGCGCGTGACACTGGCGCAGGTGCTGGCGTACCCCGTGGCCTGCACGCCGCTGTCGGACGAAGTGATCCGGCTGATGGTGGACCAGTTCGGGCTGCAGGCGCATCCGTCGGAGATGGTGCGGCTGGAGTGCGACGACGTGTCCGCCTTGCTGGCGGCCGTGGAGCAGTCGGATGCCGTGTTCCTGGGCGTGCGCGCGGCTGCCCGCGCGGGGCTGGATTCGGGCCGGCTGGTCCCGCTGCCCATGCATCCGGACATGCGCGCCGGCGCTCGCTACGCCGTCATCACGCTGGTGGGTCGCACCACTGCGCCCGCCATGGCCAGCTTCCGGCAGATCCTGCAGACCCACCTGCACGACGAAGCGCTTTGAACCGGTTCTGAGGCACGTGGCCCTAGATCGCCAGCGGGTCCACGTCCACCAGCCAGCGGATCAGGCCCTTGTGCTCGGGCAGGCTGCGCGTGGCTTGCAGCACCGGTTGCCACGCTGCCAGAAAGCGCTGCAGGGTGGCGCGGCTGCTGCTTTCCAGGAGCATCTGGGCGCGCTCCACATTGGCCACGCGCTGGATCGTGAGCGGCACGGGCGGGAACAGGATGACCGTGCCATCGGGCAAGCCAGGCAACTGCGCGGCGTGGGCGGCGGCGGTGGCCGCCGTCAGAAAGCCTTGCGCTACCTCCTGCGTGCGCGCATCGGCCCGCACCAGCGCCTGGTACGAGAACGGCGGCATGGCGGCCTCTTCGCGCTCCTGGAGCTGCCGGGCGGCAAAAGCCTCGTAGTCGTGCGTGCGCAGCGCCTCGAACACGGCATGTTGGGGGTGAAAGCTCTGTACCCACATCTCGCACTGCGTGCCCTGGGCGGCCATGTAGGCGGCGTCGCGTCCGGCGCGGCCTGCGGCTTGCATGAGCAGCGCAAACAGCCGCTCGGGCGCACGAAAATCGCTGCTGAACAGCGCACCGTCTGGCTGCACGGCGGCCACCAGCGTGATGCGGCGAAAGTCGTGGCCCTTGGCGATCATCTGCGTGCCCACCAGCACGTCCACCTCGCCCGCATGCACCTGCGCCAGCTGCGCCTCCAGCGCGCCCTTGGCCTTGGTGGTGTCGGCGTCGATGCGTGCGATGCGGGCCGGGTTGCCGTCGGGGCGCTGCACGTTGCGCAGCAGGGCGCCGAGCTGTTCTTCGAGCTGCTCGGTGCCCCGGCCCATGGGGTGGATGTCGGGGCTGCCGCAGGTGGGGCAGTGAAACGGTACGCGCACCGTGTAGCCGCAGTGGTGACAGCGCAGGGTGCGGTCGGTCTTGTGGAACACCTGGTGCGCGCTGCAGTGCGGGCAGTCGCTCTTCCAGCCGCAGTCCACGCAGTGCAGCACGGGGGCGTAGCCGCGGCGGTTGAGCAGCACCATGCTTTGCTCGCCGCGCGCCACGCGCTCGGTGATGGCGGCCAGCAGCGGTGCGCTGAACACGGTGCGCCGGGGCTGCTGGTTCATGTCCACGCGGCGCACGCGGGCCAGGGCACCTGCCCCGATGCGGCTGGGCATTTCCAGCCGCAGGTAGCGGCCCACGGTGGGGTCGCTGGCGTGCCAGCTCTCCAGCGATGGCGTGGCCGAGCCCAGCAGCACCTTGGCGCCCTGCTCGCGCCCGCGCCAGATCGCCAGGTCGCGCGCCGAATAGCGGGCGCCCTCCTGCTGCTTGTAGCTGGGGTCGTGCTCTTCATCTACCACGATGAGTTTCAAGCACGGCAGGCTGGCGAACACCGCCATGCGCGTGCCCAGCACGATGCGTGCGCGGCCGCTGTGGGCGGCCAGCCAGCTTTTCAGGCGCTGGGGGTTCGTCATGCCACTGTGCAGCGAGACCACGGCGCCGGGGCCGAAGCGTGGGGCAAAGCGGCCCACGAAGCGTTCTTCGAGCTGCGGCGTGAGGTTGATCTCGGGCACCATCACCAGCGCCTGGGCGGTCGGGTCGGCCTCCAGCATCTCCTGCACGCAGCGCAGGTAGACCTCGGTCTTGCCGCTGCCGGTGCTGCCAAACAGCAAAAAGGGGCCATTGTCCGAGGCAATTCGGGCTCTGGCCCTTTCCTGCTCCGTGGTGAGTGCTATGTTTTGAATGGCGTCTTGTGGAGCCTCCGATGCCGTGCCGGGGCGGCGCAGGCGGCGCGCCAGCTGCTCGGGGCGCAGGTCGCGCAGCTGCGGGGGCAGGGCGGCCAGGGCCACCTCGCCCAGGGCGCGCTGGTAGTAGCGCGCGGCAAATGCCACCAGACGGCGCCAGGGCGAATCCAGCGGCGCCACGCCGTCGAGCACCCCGGCAATCGGCCGCAGGGTGGCGCCATCGGGCAGCTCGCCGGTGGCCTCGTCGGCATCCCACACCACGCCCAGCACCTCGCGGCTGCCCAGCGGCACACGCACGAGCGTGCCGGGTGTGAGCGGGCGCTCACTGGCGTAGCTCAGCAGGTCACCCACGCCGCTGTGGGCAGGCGTCTGCAGGGCGATGTGGACGATGCAGAAAGGCGAGGACACGGAAAAGTGCGGGGTTGCAGCGGCTTATGGATGCCGTGTGGAGATTGGGCGGCTAAGTGCTTGATTTGATGGGGTTCGCCAGATCATCCCGGATTTCTGTGGATAACTTTGTTGACATCCTGCCCGGAAGCGCTGCCAAGCCGCATGAATACTGGCTTGGAACAGATTGCACGGAAAAAAGGCATGGGCAAAAAATCCTTATGAATCAATTGTCTGAAGAAATTTTTGCGCAATTTTTGTGCTAGCGCGTGCCGCCGCCATTTTGCTGCGTCGCACCACAAAAATTGTGCATAAGTGGTGCAGGCCGGGGACGTCAAGTGGGGGAAACGCCCCCGATTTGTGCTAGCCCTGGGTGGGTGCTCTTCAGGATTTTCTTCACTTTGGGGTGCAAGTACTTGATTTCATGGGGAATTTCCATGAAATTCAGCATTCTTGTGGATAACTTTGTTGATATCTCTGGGATTTGGCACGCAAGTCCTTGAAATAACACGTTCTGGCTGGTTTGCTTACAAAAAGTGCAAAAGTGCTAAATCCTTCAAAATCAACTACTTAGGATGGTTTTTTGAAGTTGTCACAGATTCTTTGCCGCAGGTGTGGGGCCCATGCAGTGGCCCCGGTGGCTGCACCCGTGGTGTGCATAACCATGGCAGGAATGCCACAGCCAGCGGTGGGTCCCTCAACCCTGGCGCTGCGCACGCGAATGGCTGTGCACTGCTTCGACCAGCGCTGCCACATGCTCGGGCGGGGTGAACTGGCTGATGCCGTGGCCCAGGTTGAAGATGTGCGTGGGGCCGGTGGTGCTGCGGTCGGTGTGCGGCTTGCCAAAGCTGTCGAGCACGGCGTGCACCTGGGTGACGATCTGCGCGGGGGGCGCAAACAGCACGTTGGGGTCGATATTGCCCTGCAGCGCCTTGCCGGGGCCGCCCGCCTGCCCGCCGACGATGGCGCGCGCCTTGCCGAGGTGGGCCGTCCAGTCCAGGCCCAGCACTTCGCAGGCTATGTCCTTCATGTCTTCCAGCCAGATGCCGCCGCCCTTGGTGAAGACGATGCGCGGCACGTCCTGGCCATCGACGCCGGTGCGCTTGAGCTTTGCCAGCACGCGCTGGGTGTAGGCCAGGCTGAACTCCTGGAAAGCGCCATCGGCCAGCACGCCGCCCCAGCTGTCAAAAATCATCACGGCCTGGGCACCCGCGTCGATCTGGGCGTTGAGGTAGGCAGCCACGGCGTCGGCGTTCACGGCCAGGATGCGGTGCATCAGGTCGGGGCGGCTGTACATCAGCGTCTTGACCAGGCGGTAGTCGTCCGACCCCTTGCCCTCGACCATGTAGCAGGCCAGCGTCCAGGGGCTGCCCGAGAAGCCGATCAACGGAACACGCCCATTGAGCGCCTTGCGGATGCTGGTGACGGCGTCGAACACATAGCGCAGCTTGTCCAGGTCGGGCACGGCGAGTTCGGCCACGTCGGCCTCGTTGCGCACCGACTTGGCGAAGCGCGGGCCCTCGCCCTCGGCGAACGACAGGCCCAGGCCCATGGCGTCGGGCACGGTGAGGATGTCGCTGAACAGGATGGCGGCGTCGAGCGGGAAGCGGGCCAACGGCTGCAGCGTGACCTCGGTGGCGAAGTCCACGTTCATCGCCAGCCCCATGAAGCTGCCAGCCTGGGCGCGCGTGGCCTTGTATTCGGGCAGGTAGCGGCCCGCCTGGCGCATCAGCCACAGGGGGGTGTAGTCGGTGGCCTGGCGGCGGCAGGCGCGCAGGAAGGTGTCGTTGGTGAGGGGGGCGAAGGTGGTGCTCATGCCCGCAATTGTCGCAGGGAGCGCAACGCATCCTTCGCGCACAAGCCCCGGGCGCCCGGTGCGTTCACGGCCCCCGCCAGCGCCAGCGTGGAACTGGCTTTGCCAGGCCACCGGTGGCGTCCCCCTCCGGGGCTGAGGAGCAGCGGCTCCAAACCCGCCTGCGCAGGTTTGGACTGCTCCGAAGAGTTGCCGCGTCTCGCGGCGACACCGAGCGGCGCAGCCGCTCAGGGAGGCTTCACCGTTCTGCGATGTAGTGCGACATGCGCGCGGTTTGCCCCGGGGCCAGAAACGCCCGCACCTCGGTCTCCAGCGCCTGGTCGGCCATGGTGGCGCGGGCACGCTGGTGCAGGTAGTCGGCCCAGGACTCGACGATGAAGCGCTCCACATAGCGCGAGGGTTCGCCCAGATCCTTGTACACGCGCCAGAAGGTGGCGCCGTCGCGGCGGCGCGGGGCCTTCATGCGGCTGATGGCGTCCAGGAAGGCCGCGTCGCTGCCCGGCGCAATGCGGTAACCCACCTCCACGGCCACCGGGCCGGCCTCGGGCAGGGGCTCGGACTCGATGAACAGTTCATCCCAGGGCGTGGCCTGCGTCACCTCGTGCAGGGCGCCCATGCGCAGCGGCATCGGCTTGGCCAGCAGCAGGCTGGCCACCATCAGCGCGGCGGCCAGGCACAGCGTAGGCGTGAGGCCGATGAGGTCGGACGCAGCGCCCCAGAAGGCCGAGCCCATGGCAAACGCGCCCAGCGCCGCCACCATGTGCATGGCCACGGCGCGCGAGCGCACCCACTGCGGCGCGCTGGCCTGGGTGGCGGTGTTGAAGGTGGACATGGACGACATCCAGGCCGCGCCCGCCAGCAGCATCCACAGGTAGATGAACCAGGCCAGCTGCGTGAGCGCGGCAGCCAGCATGGCGGCGGCAAACACCCCGCCACCGGTGCCCACGATGGCCTCCATGCCGAAGCGCGTCCGCAGCCGCCCCAGCACCAGGCCCACCAGCACGGCGCCCGTGCCCAGGCAGCCCATGAGCAGGCCAAAGCCCTGCGCGCCCGTGCCCAGGCGCTGGGCAATCACCGGCAGCAGCGCCCACAGGGCCGAGCCCGCCGCGCCAAAGGCCGTTACGCGCACCAGCTGCGCCAAAATGATGCGCGAATGCCAGGCAAAACGCAGGCCGCTGAGCGTGCCGCCCCACAGGCGCTCGGCCGGCAGCTTGGAAGGCGGGTGCGCCTTGGGCGGCCAGCGGCGAATCGACTCCCACATCACCAGCGTGGTCGCCACCGTGACGGCGAACACCCAGCCTGCCCCGAGCAGCGCGAACAGCAGCCCTGCCAGCGTGGGCCCCACGGCGCGCGCGGCGTTGTAGGCAATGCTGACGGCGGTGATGGCCTGCGGCCATTCGTCGCGCGGCACCGGGTCGATGACCGACGAATTCCAGGCGGGTGTGAGCATGGCCGTGCAGCAGCCGCACACAAAGACGAGGAACAGCACCGAGGCCGGGCCGCTCCAGCCACCCAGCGTGAGCAGGGCCAGCAGCGCGCAGGCGCCGGTCTGGGCCAGCAGCGCGCCCGCAATCAGGCGCCGGCGGTCGGTGGTGTCGGCCAGCACGCCGGCGGGCAGCGCCAGCAAAAACATGGGCATGAACACGGCCGTCTGCACCAGCGCCGCCAGAAACGACGAGCCCGTGAGCTCCACCATGAGCCAGGCCGCCGCCATCGTCTGCATGCCGTTGCCCACGAAGAACACGCCGCCGCACGCCCACAGGCCCCGGAAGGCAGTCTGGCGCAGGGGGCTCCACAAGGAATTTGAGGGCTGGGACATGGAACGGTGGGAGCGTGGACGGGCGGTGGGGTGGAAGCGGACGTCGTGGCGTACCGGCGGTGCCGATCCTGCCGGGCTTGAGGATATCGTCACCCGGGTGTTTTGGGGCAGTGCGTCGGACTTGTCCCTTGAAGGCTACCGCCGTGGCAAGGTGTGCTGCCCACCGGCGTTGGCATTTGGAAGCCATTTTGGCCAAAAGCGCTGGATGGATCGGCGCCAACAGCTATCCATCAAGGAGCAATCCGGGCTGCTCCATCTCCAGCGGCCGGGCCGCTACAGCGCCGCCAGCGCCTGCCGCACCTCGGCCACGCTGAGGATCTCGGTCAGCACCACCGGCGCCTTGCCGGGTGCATACAGCACATACACCGGCACGCCGCTGCGCCCGAGCTGGGCGAGCGCGGCGGTGATGGCGGGGTCGCGGCGGGTCCAGTCGGCGCGCAGCAGGGCCACCTTGCGCTCGGCGAAGTCGGCCAGCACGCTGCTGTCGGTAAGGGTGGTGCGCTTGTTGTACTGGCAGGTCACGCACCAGGCGGCGGTGAAGTCCACAAACACTGGCTGGCCACCAGCCATCAGTTCGGCCGTGCGCTCGGCAGACCAGGCATGCCAGGCGCTGGTGGCGCCCACCGCGACCTGGGCGGCACGCTCCACTGGTTTGGTGATGTTTTGGCCAATAGCGCTTGCCAGCCATGCGCCGGATGCTATTAAAACAGAAGCAATCACCATCCGGGTGCGGCCGCGCAGCGTGAGCGACCACACCAGCGCGCTGCCGGCCACCAGCAGCGCCAGCAGCGCGCCGGCGCCGTCGATGCCGCTTTGCTGGCCCAGCACCCACACCAGCCAGACCACCGTGGCAAACATGGGGAAGGCCATGGCGTGGCGGAAGGTCACCATCCAGGGGCCGGGCCGCGGCAGCCAGCCCACCACGGCCGGCACCAGGCTGGCCGCCAGGTAGGGCAGGGCCATGCCCAGGCCGAGCGCTGCAAACACCGCCAGCGCCTGCGCGGCGGGCATGGCCACGGCAAAGCCCAGCGAGGCGCCCATGAAGGGTGCGGTGCAGGGCGAGGCAATGGCCACGGCCAGCACGCCCGACAAAAACGCGTCGCCCACCGGGTGGCGGGCCTGCAGCGTGGCCAGGCGCCCCGGCACGAACTGGCCGAACTCGAACAGGCCCGCCAGGTTGAGCCCGATCAGCGTGAACAGCGCGGCCAGCCCCGCCACCACGGCGGGCGACTGCAGCTGAAAGCCCCAGCCCAGCTGCTCGCCCGCCGCGCGCAGGCCCAGGAGCAGGCCGCCCAGCGCCAGGAACGACAGCACCACGCCACTGGTGTAGGCAGCACCGGCCAGGCGCTGCGCGCGCCGGTTGCTGCCATGCTGCGCAAAGCCCAGCACCTTGATGGCCAGCACCGGAAACACGCAGGGCATGAGGTTGAGCAGCAGGCCGCCCAGCAGCCCACCTGCCAGCGCCGCCAGCAGCGTACCCAGCGAAGCGCTGGTGGGGGCAGGTGTAGGGGAGGCGGCCTTGTTGGCCTCCAGCGCCGCCGCCAGCGCGGGCGACACGCTGGCGCGCGTGGCGGCGGCCCAGGTGCCGTTCACGTCGGCCACGGTGCGCCAGGCGTGGGGGGCCGCGCGGTCTGCGGGGCGCTGCTCCAGCGCCAGCACCAGCGGCAGGCGCTCGGGCGTGTCACCCCGCTGGGGCGACAGCGGCAGGTCGGCGGTCCAGGCATCGCCATCCCAGGCCTGGGTCCAGTCCTTGCCGGGCACGGCGGCGGAGATTAGCACCTCGGGCGTTTCCGCGAACAGGGCCAGCGTCTGGCCGCGTGCCGCGGCGGGCAGCCCGCGCACGCGCAATTGAAGGCGCTCGCCCTGCACCTGCACCTGGCTCGTTCCGGCCAGCGCCAGCGGCTGATCGGCCTGGCTCTGGGCGAAGGCGGCGGCGTGCAGGGCGGTGGAGCCGCGCACGGGCAGCTGCAGTGCGAAGTCGCCCTCTTCGGGAATGCACTCGACGCGGCACACCAGCCAGGTGGCGCGCAGGCGCACATCGAGCGTGCCGTTGCCCGCCAGCGGCACCTTGAAGTCCGGGCCCACCTGCACCGGCACGGGCAGCAGCACCGTGCCTTCGTAGCCATGGTTGGCAAGGGTGCCGATGCGGATGGTGTGGGGCACGGGCCAGGCGATGTCGCCCGCCGTGAGGCCGGTGGGCAGCGTCCAGGCCAGCTCGGTGGGCAGGCCAGAGTCGCCGGGGTTCTTCCAGTAGGTGTGCCACTCGGGCTGGTGGGTGATTTGCAGGCCCAGCCACAGCGGCTGGCCGGGGCCCACGCCCTCGGGCGCGTGCGCCACGAGTTCGGCACGCACGCGGGGCGTGGTGACCACGCTGCCGGTACGGGCATCGGGTTTTGAGTTGAATTGGGCGCTGGTGCCTGTCCATGAAGCGCTGGCAGCTATGAAAAGCAGAGCGAAGAAAAAGTGGGAGAGCAGGCGATGGGGCATGGTTGCAGGGTGTGAGCGCTGGCGCTGCGGTTGGTTCCGGAGCGCCGTGCGCGGTCCGCCTATTGGGTGGCTAGGCTCAGCTGGGCCTGGGGTGTCCATTTTTCGTCCGGCGTGGCGGCCTTGGGGGCGGCCAGGAACAGGCGTCCCTCGGGCAGCTTCTGCTCGGCCAGGTAGGCCTTGACGGCCTGGCCGCGGTGCGTGGCCAACTCGGTCGCCAGCTCTTCGGTGGCGGCGGGCAGGTGGGCCAGCAGCAGGGCTTCCATCTCGGGCACGGGCAGGTCCTTGGCCATGCCCACCAGGTTGCGGGGCTTGGGCATGTCGGCGCGGCGGTACACCGCCTTGAGCAGCGCCGGGTATTCGGCGGCCTGCACGGGGGTGGTGTCGGCGGGGGTGGCGCGGCGCTTTTCGGCGCGCACCAGGTCTTGCAGGCGCTCGCGCTGGATGGCTTCGCGCTCGCGCGCCAGGCTGGCCGTGCCCGTCACGGTGAGCTTGAGCGCGGGCCGCTCGATCAGGGCCTTGGCCACCTTGTCCAGGCCCTGCCGTGCCTCGGGCGTGAGGCTGGCGCTGCCGGGGGCGAAGGCCACGGTGCTCAGTTCATCACCGCCCCCGAAAGCGCGGGCCAGCAGGCTGAAAGGGGCCGTGATGGCCTTGCCGATCAGGTTGACGATGATCTTGAAGATGACGGGGCCGATGCGGAACTGCGGGTCGTTCAGCGAGCCGCTGATGGGCAGATCGAGGTCGATCACGCCATGGCTGTCGGCCAGCAGGGCCACGGCCAGCCGCACCGGCAGGCTGTTGGGGGCTCCCTCCACGGGCTCGCCAAACGTGAGCTGGTTGAGCACCAGCTTGTTGCTCGCCGTGAGCTGGCCGTCGGGCAGCACCTTGTACGACACGTCCATGCTGAGCTTGCCGCGCTCGATGCCATGGCCCGCGTATTTCACCGAATAGGGCGAGAGGGGCGGCAGTTCGAGGTCGCGCACCTTGCCCACGATGTCCAGCGCCAGCGGCTTGGCCAGCGGGTTGAGCTTGCCGGTGATCTCCAGCGCGGCCGAGCCCTCGGCGCGGCCGCGCAGCTCCAGATCGGCCAGCACGGGCTCGCCGCCCGGGGGCTGGGACGAGAACGCGCTGAGCTTGCCGGTCAGCTCGGTCAGGTCGGCCGAGTAGTTGGGCCGGATGAAGTAGTCCGAGAACAGCACCTTGCCGTTGACCAGGCTCACCGGGCCGAACACCACCACCGGGGCCAGCGGGTCAGGCGGGATGGCTGGTGCTGGGGGCAGCGGGGTGCTGGCCGATGCCGTGGCGTCCGCGGGCGCCGACGGGGCGGGGGATGCGGTGTTTGCGGCCGGTGCCTGGTGGCTGACCTCCGCCGGGCTTTTGGCGATGTCGCTCAGGTTGATGCGGCCGTTTTCGTTGATGGTGACGCGCGCAAAGAAGTCGGCCAGGCTGGTTTCCTTCACCTCCACCCGCGGGGCGGTGTTCGGTGCCAGGGCCACGGCCAGGCCGCGCAGGCCCAGGCTCTTCCAGGCCAGCAGTTCTTCGCCCACCTGTGCGGCGGTCTTGGGCGTGGCGGCGGCCGTGCTGTTGGCGCGCAGGTCGTCGATGGCGGCGTCGCCATTCACGCGCAGCGTGGTGCCGCGCGCGCTCTGGGACAGGGCCACCTGGCCGCGAAAGCCCAGGTCGGCGCGCAGCAGTTCGATGGCCAGCTGGTCGGCCAGGTAGCCGTCCAGCGCGTACAGGGGCAGGCGGCTGGCTTCCAGGCGCCCTTGCGTGGCAAATGGCTGGGGTGTCAGTGTGCCACGGTAGCGGAGCTGGCCGGCCTGGCCCCGGCGTGCGGCCACCCGGGCCGAGAGTTCGACGGCCTCGGGCTTGCGGCCGTCCGGCGCCAGGTTGCGGGCCTGCAGGCTCAACGCCGACAGGTTCAGCGCCACGGGGCGGGGCTGGGCGCGGTCGGCAAAGGCCACGCTGCCCTGGTTCACGTTCAGCTCGCCCAGGCGCACACGCCAGGCGGGCGCGGCAGGCGCCTTGGCCGTGGCGGTGGTGGGTGCGGCCTTGAGCCAGCGTTCGTACATCCAGCGGCCGTCGGCAGCGCGTTCCACCGTGGCCTGGGGCTGGGTGATGGCCAGGCTCTCGACGTCCACGGTGCGCTGGTCCAGGTTCAGCTTCAGGCCATCCAGCGCCAGCTTGCCCACGCCGGCCAGTGTGGTCTTGCCCTGCTGCAGCGCCAGTTGTTCCAGCGCCAGGGGGCCGGCGCTGAGGGTGACGCCCGTGGCGCCTGCCTTGGCGGCGTCGCCGGCAGGGGCCTGCCACTGCAGGGCCAGTTCACCATTGATATGGCCAGTCAGCGCGGGCTTCAGTGTCTGGGCCAGGTAGGGCGCGGCCAGTTGCAGGGCCAGGCCTTGGGCCGACAGGTTCACCTCGGCCGTCCGGTCGGTGGCCTGGCCCTTGAAGGCCAGGGTGCTGCCCTGCAGGCCCAGTGCGCCCTGGAAGGTGAGGGGCGTCTGGAAGGGATAGGCCACACCGGCCACATCCAGTGTGAGCTCGGTGGCCTGCAGCGCGGCGGCGGGCTGGGTGCTCTGATCGCTCCAGTGCACCTGGCCCTTGCGCACGGCGGCCTGCGCCACGGCCACGGTCCAGCCGGGGGCGGTGGCGGGCGGGGTGGCACCGCTGGCGGGGGCCTGGGGTGCCGGTGCGGCAGGCGGTGGCGGGGTGGTCGCCGGTGGCGCGGCCGGGGCGGACAGTTGCGCGAGGTTGATCGCGCCCTGGGCATTGCGCGTGGCCGTGACCACGGGCGCCGCCAGCTCCACACTGGCCAGGCGCACCACCTGGTCGAGCGGGCGCACCTCGGCCATGTCCACCGTGAGGCGCTCGTAGGACAGCAGGGGCTGGTTGCCGCGGTCGGTGATCTGCACGTTGCGCGTCTGCACCTTGCCCGTCAGCGTGACGGCCAGGCGGGGTTTCTGCTCGAACGCCAGCTTCACATCCAGGTCGAGCAGGGCGCCCTGCAACCGCACCGGCAGGCTGGCAGGCAGGTAAGGCAGGTAGGGCGCCAGGTCGAGCCCCTCCCATTTCAGCGTGGCGTCGCCCTTGCCGGTCTGGGCAAACGGGGTGGCCTGGGCCGACGAGTCAAACCGGCTGTCGCCCACCGCAAACGACAGGTGGGGCGCCACCGTGATGTCGCGTTGCGCGGGCAGGGTGCTGATGAAAGGCACTTTCAGGGTCAGCTCGCGCACGGAGTGGGTTTTGTCCACGGTGCGGTCGTCGAAGTCGATGGCGCCGCCGGTCAGCACCAGGTTGTGCAGCGCCAGCCGCGCCGGGCCGCTGGCGGGTGGGTCGGAGGGGGCGGTGAGCCGGGCCAGGATGTCGTCCACGTCGTAGTGGCCGTCGGCCAGGTGCGTGAGCCGCAGATGGGGCGCGTCGATTTCCAGGGCATCGACCACCGGCGCCAGGCGCAGCAGCGACTGCATTTCGGCATCGGCATAGATGCGCGCAATCTCCAGTTGGGGCGGGCCGCCCTGGGCACCGCCGATGGCGATGTCGCGCAGCGTGACTTCGAGCGTCCAGGGCGTGAACTCGATGGCCCCCACGGTGACCGGGCGCCCCAGTTGTTCGCTGGCGATGCGCTCCAGCGGGCCCTTGGCCAGCGCCGGCACCGACAGCCAGCTCAGCAGCCACAGCAGCAACAGCGCCAGCAAGGCCCACAGGCCCCGGCGCACCCAGCGGTGGTGGCGCAATGTGGCAAGCGACGCGGAGGCAAAGGGCTGGGGCATGGGGCGTACAGGCTGGATGGTGCGAAATGCGGCACCAGGCACATCGTGCCAGGTGGCGTGGGCTGGTACATCTCCCGGATTATCCGCGCAGCGCCGCTGCTCCACTACCATGGCGGACATGACCGCCGCCACCTCGCCCCTGCCGTCGCGCTTCTGGGCCGACCTTTCCACCCGCGACTTCGCCCGGCTGCACGCCAGCGGCCAGGCGCGCCAGACCGTGGCCGTGCTGCCCGTGGCGGCCATCGAGCAGCATGGGCCGCACCTGCCGCTGTCGGTGGACGCCACGCTGCTGCAGGGCGTGATCGATGCCGCCCTGCCGTTGCTGCCCGCCGCGCTGCCCGTGCTGTTCCTGCCGCCGCAGGTGGTGGGCCTGAGCCCGGAGCACATCCGTTTTCCGGGCACGCTCACGCTCTCGCCCGCCACCGTGATCGCGCTGTGGACCGAGATCGGCGAATGCGTGGCGCGTGCCGGGGTGAAAAAGCTCCTGCTGTTCAACGGCCACGGCGGCCAGGTCAGCGTGATGGATATCGTGGCGCGCGAGCTGCGCACGCGCAGCAAGCTGCTGGTCTACAGCAGCAGCTGGTTCAGCCTGCCGCTGCCCGACGCGGTGGCGGGCCAGTTCAGCGCCGAGGAGCACCGCTTCGGCATCCATGCGGGCGAGATCGAGACCTCGATGATGCTGCACCTGGCGCCGGACACGGTGCACATGGCGCACGCGCGCGATTTCCGCTCTACCTCGCAGGACCGCGCCGAGCGCTACGCCATCCTGGGCAATGGCAAGAGCGCCAAGCTGGGCTGGCAGATGCAGGACTACCACGCTGCTGGCGCCGTGGGCAATGCCGCCGCCGCCATGGCCGACAAGGGGCGGGCGGTGGTCGATGCCGCCGCGCAGCAGCTGGCGCGCCTGCTGCAGGAGCTGCACGACCTGCCGCTGGCCACCCTGGTGGACGGTCCGGGCGGGCTGATCGGTTAACGAGGTTTGGGGTGTTTTGGGGTTGTGGCGCTTGTGTCGCAAGCGCAAGCAGCTTTGTTTTTGATGGTGACGGACTAGATCACCCGCCCGAACCACCACACCGACAGCCCTGCCGCCAGCACCGCCAGCGCGGCGCCCACCAGCGCCAGCAGGGCCGAGATTTCGGTCTCGCGCTTTTCCACCGTGAGGCGTGAACTCAGGGTTTCATAGACCTTTTTCAGGTCGGCGGCCGTGGCGGCGTGGAAGTATTCGGCCTGGGTGCGCAAGGCCACGGCCTTGAGGGTGTCTTCATCCAGGCGCACGCGCATCGACCAGCCCTCGAAACCAATGGTCTCGCCCTGCAGCGTGCCCACGCCCACGGTGTACACGCGCACGCCCCGGTCGGCCGCCCATTGGGCGGCTTCCAGCGGGTCCACGCCCGTGGTGCGCTGGCCGTCGGTCAGCATGATGATGGCGGCCGAGTTGTAGGAGCCGGGCGCCACGGGCGTGAAGGTCTTGGCCGGATCCTGATTGGTCACCTCGTCGAGCGAGCGCGCCCGCATGGCCTGGCGCCCGCCGAGCGCGGCGATGTCGATGCCTGCGTCGGGGAACAGCGTGGCCAGCGCCAGCATGATGCCGTTGCCCGTGGCCGTGCCGCGCTGCAGCTGAAAGCTGTCGATGGCCTTGACCAGGTCTTCATGGCTCTGGGTGGGCAGCTGCGCCAGCTGGGCGCTGCCCGCAAACGCCACGATGCCCACGCGCACATGGCGCGGCAGCTCGGCGATGAAGGCCTTGGCGGCGTCCTGCGCGGCGGTGATGCGGTCGGGCTGCACGTCGGTGGCGCGCATGCTGCCCGACACATCCATGGCCAGCATGATGGTCTGCTGCTCGGAGGGCAGCTTGATGACGGCCAGCGGCCGCGCCGCCGCCAGCAGCAGGGCCACCAGCGCCAGCAGCAAGAGCGCGGGCGGGATATGGCGGCGCAGGCGCTGGCCGGGGCCGAGCGCGGCGCGCACCAGGCCGAGGCTGGGGTAGTTCAGCGCTGCCTGCTTGCGCCGGTGCAGCAGCCAGGCATACAGCAGCACCAGCAGCGGCACTGCCAGCAGCAGCCAGAGCAGGTTGGGCCAGAGGAAAACCATGGTGGGAGCTTTCGGTGTCAGGGGTCAGCCAGCGGCATGCACGGCCGGCGGGCGGGGGGTGGGCTGGAAGGCGCGCAGCCGGGGCCCTGCACGGCGCTGGCGCAGGTCCATGAAGCGCAGCAGGGCGTCGATCAGGTCGTCATCGGTGCGCAGTTCCAGCGTGTCGGCGCCCGCGGCGGCCAGGCCCGCGCGCAGGGTGGCCTCGCGCTCGGCGGCCAGGCGGGCAAAGCGCTGGCGAAAGCCCTGGTCGTGTGTGTCGACCTGCAACTGCTCGCCGGTCTCGGCATCGCGCAGGAGCACCAGGCCGAGGTCGGGCAGCTCCAGCTCCAGCGGGTCGAACAGGCGCACGGCCACCACGTCGTGGCGCTGCGCGAGCTGGGCCAGCGGCTTGTCCCAGCCGGGCGCGCTGATGAAGTCCGACACCACGAACACGGTGGAGCGCCGGCGAATGGCGCCCAGGCCGGCCTGCAGCAGCACGCCCAGCTGGGTGCCGCCTGCGGGCTGGCCGGTGGCGGGCTGCAGCAGCTGGTGCATGAGCTGCAGCACCTGCGCGCGGCTGCTGCGCGGGGGCAGCACCGCATCCACCGCGCGCACGCCGTCGCGGCCGGTGCCATACAGCAGGGCACCCACGCGGTTGCCGTGGCGGGTGAGCAGGCGCGCCAGCACCGCCACAAAGCCGGTGAGGATGTCGCGCTTGGCGTGGCCCTGCGGGCCAAAGTGGATGGAAGGGCTCAGGTCCAGCAGAAACCAGGCCGACATTTCGCGGTCTTCGGTGAATACGCGCACATGGGGCGCGTCCAGGCGCGCCGTCACGTTCCAGTCGATGTGGCGCACATCGTCGTGGGGCTGGTATTCGCGCAGGTCGGCCAGGTCCAGGCCGCTGCCGCGCACCAGGGTGCGGTAGTCGCCCTGCAGCAGGCCGTCCAGCCGCCGGATCACCTTCCATTCCAGCGCGCGCAGCAGCCGGTCGGCCTGCCCCGGCAAGGGGTGCAGGGCCTGCACGGTGGCGGTTTCAGGCGGCTTTTTGTTCATGGTGCAAAGGCCTTGCGGGCGCCGGTATCTTGGCCATGATGCGGGCGATCAGCGCATCGGCGTCGAGCCCGTCCGACAGCGCCTCGTACGACAGCGACAGCCGGTGGCGCAGCACGTCGGCCGCCAGATCGGTCATGTCTTCGGGCAGCACGTAGGCGCGTCCGCGCAGCATGGCCAGGGCCTGGGCACCCTCGGCCAGGCAGATGGTGGCGCGCGGGCTGGCGCCGCAGGCGATGAAATGCGCCATGTCGCTGATGCCGTGCTGCGCGGGCGCCCGCGTGGCCGCCACCAGCTTCACCGCATACTGCAGCAGCGACGGGTCCACATACACGCTGCGGCATTCGGCCTGCAGCGCCGACAGTTGCGCCGTGGTGGCCACCGGCAGCACCTGCACGGGCGCATCGAGCGCGCGCTGGGCAATCACGAACTCTTCCTCCTCGGTGGGGTAGCCGAGCAGCACCTTCATCATGAAGCGGTCCACCTGGGCTTCTGGCAGGGCGTAGGTGCCTTCGGTCTCGATGGGGTTTTGCGTGGCCATCACCAGAAAGGGCTCGGGCACCCTGTGGGTCTCGCCGGCAATGGTCACCTGGCGCTCCTGCATCACCTCCAGCAGGGCGCTCTGCACCTTGGCGGGGGCGCGGTTGATCTCGTCGGCCAGCAGCAGGTGGGTGAACACCGGGCCCAGCGAGGTGCTGAATTCGCCCGTCTTCTGGTTGTACATGCGCGTACCCACCAGGTCGGCGGGCACCAGGTCGGGCGTGAACTGGATGCGCTTGAAGCTGCCCTGGATGGTGCGGGCCAGCGTCTTCACCGTGAGCGTCTTGGCCAGGCCGGGCACCCCTTCGACCAGCAGATGGCCCTGAGCGAGCATGGCCACCATCACGCGTTCCAGGAAGCGGTCCTGCCCGACCACCACGCGCTTGACCTCGTAGAGCACCTGCTCCATCAGGGTGGCGGTGGAGGCGTTGTTCGTTGCGGCTTCCATGGGTTTCCTTCCGTGTCAGTGATCAACGATGCTGCGACCCGTCACCCGCCCAGGCAACTGGCGCGGCCAAGGCGAGGGACACCGAGCAAGGGCCGCCCCGCAGCGAGGGTGTCGTCCCCCTGGAGGGGGAAGGCGCCGAAGGCGACTCAGGGGGCTTCATATCAGAACGGCGGCATGCCGATGGCGGCGGCTGCGTTTTCAATGGGCACGGCAAAGCCGATGCCAATGAAGGTGCGCGCCTTGGTGGGGTTGAGGATGGCGGTGACGATGCCCACCACCTCGCCGTCCATGGTGACCAGCGGGCCGCCCGAGTTGCCGGGGTTGGCGGCGGCGTCGAACTGGATCAGGTGGGTCAGCGGACCGTTGCCCTCGGGCGAGTCGAATTCCCGTTCCAGGCCCGACACCACGCCCGCCGACGCCGACGGCCCGATGCCGAACGGAAACCCGATGGCCACCACCTGGTCGCCCGCCCGCAGGTTCTGTGTGGAGCGCAGGGGCGCGGCGGCCAGGTCGTCGGGCAGCTTGTGGGCCTGCAGCACGGCCAGGTCGTTTTCGGGCTGGACGCCGGTGACGCTGGCGGTGGTTTCCAGTCCGTCGTGGAAGGTGACGGTGACGCGGCTGGCCCCCTGCACCACATGCAGGTTGGTGAGGATGATTCCCGAATCCACGATCACCACGCCGGTGCCCACGCCGCGCTCGATCTCGGCCTTGCCGTTCTTGCTGCGCGCATAGCCCGCCACGCGCACCACCGACGGCGCCACGGCCTCCACGGCCCCTGCGGCGGGCGAGGGCAGGGTGGTGTTTTCCAGGGTGCGCAGCACGGCGGCGTCGATGTCGCCCTGCGTGATGCGGCGGGGCACCGCGCCCGGGTGCAGCCACAGGCTGGCCAGCAGCAGCGCGGTGAGCACCACCACGGCCGCCCACAGGGCGCGCAGGCGGCGGTGCGCCGCGGTGGGGAGGGTTGTGGCGGTGAGCGCCGCGGTGGGTGGTGCCCCCGGTGGCGCCGGCGTGCTGGCGACCTCGGCCGCCGGTTCTGCCGGACGCCGTGGGGGGCGGGAACTGCTGTAGAGGGCGGGCCGGGGCATCCTGTCACCTTCTGGTTCCATGGCCATTTCAGGCGCCGGTGTCTTGCACGCGGTGTCCAGAAACAGCAATTCGCGCCAGGGCAACGGCGCAGGGAATTGACAGTAGCACGGATCGCCCATTTCCGCATCCGCTGGCGGACGGGCGGGTTGCCGGTTGGGGCATCATGGCGGCATGCCCTCCTGGATCGACACCCACTGCCACCTGGACGCCGCAGAGTTTGCCGCCGACCGCGACACCGTGCGCCAGCAGGCCGCCGCTGCGGGCGTGGCGCACTGCGTGATCCCGGCCGTGGAGCGCGCCAACTGGGATGCCGTGCGCCAGCTCGCGCACCGCCATGGCGACAGCTACGCCCTGGGTATTCACCCCCTTTACACAGCGCGGGCAGCCGAGGCCGATCTGGCGCTGCTGGACCAGGCGCTGCAGCAGCACCGCCACGACCCGCGCCTGGTGGCCATCGGCGAGATCGGGCTGGATTTTTTTGCCCAAGGCCTGGACACCGCGCGCCAGGAGCAGATTTACCGCGCGCAACTGCAGCTGGCGCGCCGCTGTGATCTGCCGGTGATCCTGCATGTGCGCCGCTCGGCCGACCAGCTGCTCAAGGGCCTGCGCGAAACGGCCGTGCCGGGCGGTATCGCCCACGCCTTCAACGGCAGCCTGCAGCAGGCGCAGGCGTTCATCGCGCTGGGGTTCAAGCTGGGTTTCGGCGGCGCGCTGACCTATGACCGCGCGCTGCAGCTGCGCCGGCTGGCGACCGAGCTGCCCGCATCGGCCCTGGTCCTGGAAACCGACGCGCCCGACATCCCGCCGCACTGGCTCTACACCCCGGCCGCGCAGCGGGCCGTCGGGCAACCGCAGGGGCGCAACGCGCCGGCCGAGCTGCCCCGCATCGCAGGGGTGATGGCAGGCCTGCGCGGCCAGTCGCTGGTGGATCTGGCGCGCAGCACCTCCGCCAATGCCTGTGCGGCGCTGCCACGCCTGGCAGGTTTGCTGCAGAAAATCTGATTTTTTTGGCCGCAAGCGAAATATGCACAAGCGCTGATGGCGATTGATTCCATAGTGCATGGGTGCATATCGGGTTTGCGGCCAGAATCGGGCCATGAAGGAAAACAAGGCGGCTCCCGGCCGCAGCACCGATCTGCCCCAACCGCGCCCGTCGCCCGGTGGCGAGCGGCTGACGGGCCTGGCGCCCGTGGTGTCCGAGGGCACGGTGGTGCTGGTGCTGGGCAGCTTTCCGGGCGCGGCCTCGCTGCGGGCCGGGCAGTACTATGCGCACCCGCAAAACCATTTCTGGCGCATCCTGCAGGCGCTCTGGCCGCAGCACCGGCTGCCCGACAGGGAGCACTACGACCAGCGCTGCAAATGGCTGCTGGCGCGGGGCCTCGGGCTGTGGGATGTGTACGCCAGCTGCGAGCGCGTCGGTAGCCTCGACACCCGCATCCGCAACGCGCAGGTGAATGACTTTGCCGCCCTGCGTGCGCGCTGCCCCCGGCTGGCGGCCATCGCCCACAATGGCGGGGAGAGCTTCCGGCACGCGCGCAGCACGGCGCAGCTGGGGGTGCCGGTGCACCGGCTGCCCTCCACCAGTCCGGCCAACGCCTCCTGGAGTTTTGAACGTAAATTGAACGCCTGGGCCGAACTGCTGGCCCGGCATGGATTGGTGTGAATGGCCCGCAAGAAAACAACCGATATCGAACTGCCCGAAGTGAGCGTCTCCGACGACGGCGAGGTGCGCCACCTGCACCTGGGAACCCCCTGGATCCAGGGCTCCATGCGCGTGGCCGAGCCGTTCGAGATTGAACTGCAATACGTGCAGCGCATGATGGCCTGGCTGCTGTTTGTCGAGCCTGCCAGCGTCACCAAGCGCCACGCCATGCAACTGGGGCTGGGGGCCGGGGCCATCACCAAGTTCTGCCACAAGAAGCTGCGCCTGTGCACCACGGCCATCGAGCTCAACCCCCAGGTGCTGGCGGTGTGCCGCCAGTGGTTCAAGCTGCCGCCCGACGGCCCCAAGCTGCGCGTGGTGCTGGCCGATGCGGCCGAGGAAATCCGCAACCCGATGTGGCAGGGCACCGTGGATGCCTTGGCCGTCGATCTGTATGACCACGAGGCCGCCGCGCCGGTGCTCGACAGCCCCGGTTTTTATGCCGACTGCCGCGCCCTGCTGACCGAGGACGGCTGCATGACCGTCAACCTGTTCGGCCGGGCGTCCAGCTTCGAGCGCAGCCTGCAAAGCATGGCCAGCGCCTTTGGCGAAGAGGCCCTGTGGGCCTTCAAGCCCACGCGCGAGGGCAACACCGTGGTGCTGGCCCAGCGTACGCCCAGCCGGCCCAAGCGCACCGAACTGGCCGCGCGGGCCGAGGCCATCCAGGCGCGCTGGGATCTGCCCTCGGCCAAGTGGATGCGCGTGTTCAAGCCCGTGGTGGGCTGATACGGTTTTGCCTTCAAACGTAAACGATAGTTGGTTCGCCTTGCCGTGCTGGAGCACTGCCTGCGGCTTCCCGCCTGGTTATCTGCTTGAATGCGAGACCGTATGAGGCGCAGAGCGCGCGTCGTGCCTCGCCACCGCGCAAACAACCACCCGGTGAAGATCTCCACTGCCTTCTGTCACGGCCAACCCCGAGGCGATTGCGCCGACGCCGCCACTGGCGTGATGGGTGATTTTGTCAGGGTAAACCCCGGTTTTTTGGGGCGCCGCAGGGCAGTGGGCGGTCATTGTGACGGGATGTAGGTGGAATCCACATCGGAGCCTGCCGACATTCCCCACACAATCGCAAGGTTGAGATTCCGCCAAGGAGACATTCGTGAAAATCAAGAGTCAAAAAGACTTTTTTGCCGGCCTCATGTTCATGGGCATCGGCGTGGCCTTCGCATGGGGTGCCACAACCTACAACGTGGGCAATGGCGCCCGCATGGGTCCGGGCTATTTTCCCCTGATGCTGGGGATTTTGCTGGCCATCATCGGTGCCGTCGTCACCTTCAAGGCCACCGTGGTGGAAACCGTGGACGGTGACAAGATCGGCAAATGGGCCTGGAAGCCGCTGTTCTTCATCCTGGCCGCCAACTTCGCCTTCGGCATCCTGCTGGGCGGCCTGCCCAGCATCGGTGTTCCGGCCATGGGCCTGATCGTTGGCATCTATGCGCTGACCTTCATCGCCAGCCTGGCAGGCAACGAGTTCAACGCAAAGGCAGTGTTCATTCTGGCCACCGTGCTGGCGGTGGGCAGTTATGTGGCATTCGTCTGGGCGCTCAAGCTGCAGTTCCCTGTGTGGCCGAGTTTCATTACAGGTTGAGCAGGAGCACCGACCATGGATTTGATTAACAACCTCTCGCTGGGTTTTGGCGTCGCCTTCACGTTCCAGAACCTGATTTACTGCTTTGTCGGCTGCCTGCTGGGCACGCTGATCGGCGTGCTGCCTGGTATCGGCCCGGTGGCCACCATCGCCATGCTGTTGCCCGCCACCTATGCGCTGCCGCCCGTGGCTGCGCTGATCATGCTGGCCGGTATCTACTACGGTGCCCAGTACGGCGGCTCCACCACTGCCATTCTGGTGAACCTGCCCGGTGAGTCGTCCTCGGTGGTGACCGTGATCGATGGCTACCAGATGGCGCGCAAGGGCCGAGCGGGGCCGGCGCTGGCGGCTGCCGGCCTGGGATCGTTCTTCGCGGGTTGCGTGGGCACGCTGATCCTGGCGGCCTTTGCGCCTCCGCTGACCGAAGTGGCCTTCAAGTTCGGCCCTGCCGAATACTTCTCGCTGATGACCCTGGGCCTGATCGGCGCCGTGGTGCTGGCCTCGGGCTCGCTGCTCAAGGCCGTGGCCATGATCGTGCTGGGCCTGCTGATGGGCCTGGTGGGTACCGACGTGAACTCGGGCGTCGCCCGCTTCAGCTTCGATATCCCTGAGCTGACCGACGGCATCGGTTTCGTGACCATCGCCATGGGTGTGTTTGGCTACGGCGAAATCATCGCCAACCTGTCGCGCCCTGATGAAGACCGCGAGGTCTTCACGGCCAAGGTCGAGGGCCTGTTCCCGACCAAGGAAGATTTCAAGCGCATGTTCCCCGCGGTGCTGCGCGGCACGGCCCTGGGTTCTGCCCTCGGCATCCTGCCCGGCGGCGGTGCGCTGCTGGCGGCTTTCGCGGCCTACACGGTCGAGAAGAAGACCAAGCTGCATCCGGGCGAAGTGCCGTTCGGCCAGGGCAACATCCGTGGCGTGGCATCGCCCGAGTCGGCCAACAATGCCGGTTCGCAGACCTCCTTCATTCCGCTGCTGACGCTGGGCATTCCGCCCAACGCCGTGATGGCGCTGATGGTGGGTGCCATGACCATCCACAACATCCAGCCCGGCCCGCAGGTGATGACCAGCAACCCCGAGCTGTTCTGGGGCCTGATCGCCTCGATGTGGATCGGCAACGCCATGCTGGTGATCCTGAACCTGCCGCTGATCGGCATCTGGATCAAGCTGCTCACCGTGCCGTACCGCTGGCTGTACCCGTCCATCGTGCTGTTCTGCGCGGTGGGTGTGTACTCCACCAACAACAACACGTTTGACGTATGGATGGTGGGTGCGTTCGGCCTGATCGGCTACATCTTCCACAAGCTGGGCACCGAACCCGCACCCCTGCTGCTCGGCTTCATCCTGGGCCCGATGATGGAAGAAAACCTGCGCCGCGCGCTGCTGCTCTCGCGCGGTGACTGGAGCGTGTTCGTCACGCGTCCACTGTCGGCCGGTCTGCTGGCGGCTGCTGCCCTGCTGCTCATCATCGTGCTGCTGCCTGCGGTGAAGAACAAGCGCGAAGAAGCCTTCGTCGAAGACTGACACTGCGCCCGGGGCCCGCTGTGCGGGACCCGGCATCAAGAACAACGGCACCTTCGGGTGCCGTTGTTTTTTGGGGCGGCGGTGCCGCGAGAAACCTGCAGGTCCGGTACACAATGGTGCACCGAGGACCGCATGCCACCATCCAATCACCCCATGCAGCACCCGCACCGGGTCATGCTGCACAACGAGATCCACGCCCGTCCGCCCGAGGCCCTGGCGGCGCCGCTGGCCATTGCCCACATCGTCATGCTGGCCGACGCCGCCGGCCGCGAAGCCAGCCGCGCGCATGTGGCAGCGCTGCTGCGCGACCACCACATGGCGCTGCCCGACGCGCAGACCACGCACCTGCGCATGGATTTCGGCGCGTTCCGCATCCGCTGGGAACTGCACACCGAATTCGTTTCCTGGACCTTCATGGTGCCCACGCCTACCGAGGCCTTTGGCGAGCGCGAGCCCGCCAGCGCCATCGATGCGGTGCCGCACGAATGGCTGGCCGCCCTGCCGGGGCAGTGCCTGTGCAGCCTGAACCTGTGGGTGTTGCCCACGCACCAGTTTGGCTCGGGCTCGCTGGTCAAGCATGTGTTGCACGAGGACACGCTGGTGGCCTCCACCGTGGCCGATGGCCATGGCGAGCTGTACACCGACTTTGCCATCCACGCCGATGGTTTTTCGCGCATGGTGCTGCTGGCCGGCGGCATGACGCCGCGCCGCCTGGGCCGCCTGGTGCAGCGCCTGCTGGAAATCGAGACCTACCGCATGGCCGCCCTGCTGGGCCTGCCCGCCGCGCGCGAGGCCGCCACGGTGCTGGCCTTTGCCGAGCGCGAGCTGGCCGCGCTGGCCGATGCCATCCGCACTGCCAACCGCGATGCCGAACCCGCGCTGCTCGATCGCCTGACCCGGCTGGCCGGGCAGGTCGAGAGCCAGTACGCCGCCACGCATTCGCGCTTTTCGGCCAGCAGCGCCTATTTTGAACTGCTGGACCGCCGCATCCAGGATATCGCCGAATCGCGCCTGGCGGGCATGCAGACCATCCGCGAGTTCATGGACCGCCGGCTCACGCCCGCGCGCAGCACCTGCGAATGGGCCACGCGGCGCCAGGATGCGCTGTCGCAGCGCGTCTCGCGCATGAGCAACCTGCTGCGCACGCGCGTGGAGATCGAGCAGCAGCAAAGCAGCCAGGCCCTGCTGGCCACCATGAACCAGCGCCAGGACCTGCAGCTGAAACTGCAGTCCACGGTGGAAGGCCTGTCGGTGGCGGCTATTACTTACTACATCGTCGGCCTGGTGAGCTACCTGGCCAAGGGCGCGCAAAAACTGGGCTGGCCCCTGTCGCCCGAGACCACGGCGGCCGTGGCCATTCCGGTCGTGGCGCTGGGCGTGTGGTGGTCGCTGCGCCGCATGCACCACCGGATGTTCCGCGCGCACTGACCATCCAGTATCCGCCTGCAGCGAGTCGCAGGCATGCGGCCGATAATCGCCGCATGCCTTTCAGCTACACCTCCCCCTATCCCAGCACCCGCTTGCCGGTGTTCGCGCGCAACCTCTGTTCCACCTCGCACCCGCTGGCCGCACAGGCCGGTCTGCGCATGCTGCAGCAGGGCGGCAACGCGGTCGATGCGGCCGTGGCCGCCGCGGCGGCCATGGCGGTGTGCGAGCCCGTCAGCAACGGCCTGGGCAGCGATGCGTTCTGCATCCTGTGGGACGGCCAGGCGCTGCACGGCCTCAACGCCTCGGGCCGCGCGCCACAGGCGTGGACGCCGGAGTATTTCCATCGCCGCTACGGCACGGGCGCGGCCACGCCGCCCCGGCGCGGCATCGATTCGGTCACGGTGCCCGGCGCCGTGAGCGCCTGGGTGGCGCTGTCGGAGCGCTTTGGCCAACTGCCCTTTGCCGATCTCATGGCGCCCGCCATCGAGATCGCCGAGCGCGGCTACCTGGTGCCCGTGGTGGTGCAGCAAAAATGGGCCGCCGCCGTGCCCGAGCTGCAGTCGCAACCCGGTTTTGCGCAGAGCTTCATGCCCTGGGGCCGTGCGCCGCAGGTGGGCGAACTGTTCCAGTTTCCGGCCGCGGCGCGTGCCTTGCGCGCCATCGGCGCCACGCGGGGCGAGGCCTTCTACAGCGGCGAAATTGCGCAGGCCATGGTCGCTTTCGCACAGGCCCAGGGTGGCAGCCTCAGTCTGGCGGACCTGGCCGCGCACCGCCCCGAATGGGTGGCGCCCATCGCCCGCAACTACCGCGGCTACACCCTGCACGAGATTCCACCCAGCGGCCAGGGCATTGCCGCGCTGATCGCGCTGGGCATCCTGGAGCAATTCGACCTGGCGAGCCTGCCGGTGGACGGGCCCGAGGCCCAGCACCTGCAGATCGAGGCCATCAAGCTGGCGTTTGCCGATGTGTACCGTTACGTGGCCGAGCCATCGTCCATGGAGGTGACCCCCGCGCAAATGCTCGATGACAGCTACCTCGCATCCCGTGCCAGACTCATCACCATGAACCAGGCGCAGGATTTTGGTGCGGGCAACCCGGTCAAGGGCGGCACCATCTACCTCACGGCCGCCGATGAGAACGGCATGATGGTGAGCTTCATCCAGAGCAACTACCAGGGCTTTGGCTCGGGCTGCGTCGAGCCCACTTATGGCATCAGCCTGCAGAACCGCGGCTTTGGCTTCAGCACCGATCCGGCTGGCACCAACCGCGCCAACCTGGTGGCACCGGGCAAGCGGCCGTTCCACACCATCATCCCGGCCTTCCTCACCCGGGACGGCCAGCCCGTGATGAGCTTTGGCGTCATGGGCGCCAACATGCAGCCCCAGGGCCACCTGCAGACCCTGGTGCGCATGATCGACCACGGCCAGAACCCGCAGATGGCCTGCGACGCGCCGCGCTGGCGCTTCAACGCGGGCCTGTCGATCAACGTCGAGGCGTCGATGCCGGCGGCCACGGTGCAGGGCCTGCAGGCACGGGGGCACCGCACCGAGGTGCTGCAGGATTCCTACCAGGATTTCGGCGCCGGCCAGTTCATCTGGCGCATGGGCGACCCCCAGGTGCACGGCTATCTGGCGGCCAGCGATGCGCGGCGCGATGGCCTGGCTGCCGGTTTCTGAATGCGTTGGCGAGAGTTTTAATAAAAAGTGCCTGAAGCCCAACACCAGAATGCGCAAGCAGCTAGAAAAAAAATAGCAACCGGCCTGTTCCTGGCCTTTTTTGGCGCCATCGCCTTCAGCGGCAAGGCCATCATCGTGAAGCTGGCGTACCGCCACGGGGTGGATGCGGTCACGCTCATCATGTACCGCATGCTGTTCGCGCTGCCCATCTTCGCCGCGATGGCCTGGTGGGCCAGCCGGGGCAGGCCGCCTTTGGCGCGCCGCGACTGGCTGGGCGTGGCGGGCCTGGGCATCACGGGCTACTACCTGGCCAGCTTTCTCGACTTTGCCGGGCTGGCCTACATCAGCGCCAGCCTGGAGCGGCTCATCCTGTACCTCAACCCCACGCTGGTGATGCTGCTGGGCTGGCTGCTGTATGGCCGCAGCATCCGCTGGGGCCAGGCGCTGGGCATGGCCATCAGCTACTGCGGCGTGGTGCTGGTGTTTGGCCTGGAGGCGCAATTGCAGGGGGCCGATGCGGCCTGGGGCGCGCTGCTGGTGTTCCTGAGCGCCGTGAGCTACGCCATCTACCTCGTGTACAGCGGCGAGATGGTGCAGCGCATCGGCGCGCTGCGGCTGGTGGGCCTGGCCACCACGGTGGCCTGCCTGTGCTGCCTGCTGCAGTTCGTGCTGCTGCGGCCGCTGAGCGCGGCCGTGGTGGCGCCCGAGGTGGTCTGGCTGTCGGTGCTCAACGCCACGCTGTGCACGGCGGCGCCGGTGCTCATGGTGATGATGGCCGTCGAGCGCATCGGTGCCGGCATGACCGCGCAGACCGGCATGGTCGGCCCGCTGTCCACCATCCTCATGGGTGTGTGGATTCTGGACGAGCCTTTCACACTGTGGGTGGCTGCGGGCACCGCGCTGGTGATGGCGGGCATCTTTGTGTTCACGCGGATGTCGCGCCGCTAGGCGGCACCGACCCACCGGGGCATGGCGGGCGGCCACCGACCGGGCTGCCAGGCCCCTTTATGATTTGAAACGGCTGCGTGTTGCGGCCAAACATCGGGAGTTTTTATGGATCTGGGTATCGCGGGCAAATGGGCGCTGGTGTGTGGCGCCAGCAAGGGGCTGGGGTTTGGCTGCGCGCAGGCGCTGGTGCGCGAAGGGGTGAACGTGGTCATCAACGCGCGCAACGCCGATGCACTGCAGCTGGCGGCTTCCAAACTAACAGCTGCTGGCGCGGATACGGCAGGCGCCAGAGGCCAAAATGGCGCCCAGCCAGTGGTGCTGGCGGTGGCCGCCGACATCACCACCCCCGAAGGGCGAGCCGCCGTGTTGGCGGTGCCCGGCGGGCCGGGGCGCGACTTCGACATCGTGGTGACCAACGCGGGCGGCCCGCCCACGGGGGATTTCCGCGACTGGGACCGCGACGCCTGGATCAAGGCGGTGGACGCCAACATGCTCACGCCCATCGAACTCATCAAGGCCACGGTGGATGGCATGGCCGCACGAGGCTTTGGCCGCATCGTCAACATCACCTCCAGCGCGGTGAAGGCGCCGATCGACATCCTGGGTCTGTCCAACGGCGCACGCAGCGGGCTCACCGGCTTTGTGGCCGGCGCCGCGCGCAGCAAGCTGGCCGCGCAGGGCGTGACCCTGAACAACCTGCTGCCCGGCAAGTTCGACACCGACCGCCTCGCCACCACCCTGGGCGCGGCGGCCACCAAGACCGGCAAGAGCCTGGACGATGTGCGGGGTGCCCAGCAGGCGCAGATTCCGGCCGGCCGCTTTGGTACGCCCGAAGAGTTCGGTTCCATCTGCGCATTTTTGTGCAGCGTTCATGCCGGCTACATCACGGGCCAGAACCTGCTGGCCGACGGCGGAGCCTACCCGGGCGTCTTCTGAACGATGGAGCGGCGGGCCTGGGGCGCAGCGCGGCCAGCGGGCGCGGGCGTTTTGCCCTGTCGTGAAGCATTTTGTTGCAAATATGTGCATTCCCATGGCCCAGCGGCTCAGGGAAACTGGTCTCCAACCCCTGGAGACTTTTCCGCCATGAATGCCACCACCCCCACTTCCACCCTGTACCTCAGTGCCCCCGCGATGGCCGAGCTGATCGGCCGCAAGGGCGTGGGCCACTGCATTGCCTCGATTGCAGCCTGCATCCACGAAGATTTCCTGCGCTGGCCGCAGTTCGAGAAATCGGCGCGTACGGCCAACCATTCGCCCGACGGCGTGATCGAGCTCATGCCCATTTCGGACGCCACCACCTACACCTTCAAATACGTCAACGGCCACCCGCACAACACGCGGCGGGGCCTGCCCACCGTGATGGCTTTTGGCGTGCTGGCCGATGTGGCCACGGGCATGCCGCTATTGCTCAGTGAACTCACCTACACCACGGCCCTGCGCACTGCCGCCATGTCGGCCGTGGCCGCACGCGCCCTGGCGCGGCCGGACAGCCGGGTGATGGCCATCGTCGGCAACGGGGCGCAGAGCGAGTTCCAGGCCCTGGCGTTCCAGCACCTGCTGGGCATCACCACGCTGCGCCTGTTCGACACCGACCCGGCCGCCACCGCCAAGCTGGTTGCCAACCTCGACGGCACGGGCCTGCAGTGGACGGTTTGCACCAGCGTGGCCGAGGCCGTGCGCGGCGCCGACATCGTGACCACCCTCACCGCCGACAAGGCCCGCGCCACCATCGTCACGCCCGCCATGGTGGAGCCTGGCATGCACCTCAACGCCGTGGGCGGCGACAGTCCTGGCAAGACCGAGCTGCATGCCGACCTGTTGCGCCAGGCGAGCGTGTTTGTCGAATACGCCCCGCAAACGCGCGTGGAGGGCGATATCCAGCAACTGCCGGCCGACTTTGGCGTGACCGAGCTGTGGCAGGTGCTGGCCGGCCACCAACCCGGGCGCACCCATGCCGCGCAGGTCACCGTGTTCGATTCGGTCGGCTTTGCCCTGGAGGATTTTTCCGCCCTGCGCTACATGCGCGATGCCGCCATCGAACTGGGCCTGGGCGAGCGCATGGCGCTGATCCCCGCGCTGGCCGACCCCAAGAACCTGTTTGGCGCGCTGCACCAGCCTGCGGCCACCGCCAGCCAGCGCGTAACCGGGCCGGGCGCGGTGGCCTGATTGCGCATGCCGGGAAAGTGCCGGAATGCTCTATTTTTTAAGAGCTTCTGGCGCTTGATTGGCAAGCGCTGGCGCCAGTTTTCAGCGCCGCGACGAGACCACGATGCCACCCACGATCAGCGCAAACGCCGCAGCGTGGTAGGCGCTGGGTGCCTCGCCCAGAAAGGCCGCCGACAGCAGGGCAGCGAACAGCGGCGTCAGGTTGGAAAAGAAGCCCGCCACCGCAGGCCCCGCCCGCTGCACCCCGATGCCCCAGCTGCGGTAGGCCAGCAGGGCCGGTCCCAGGGCGATGAACAGCAGCGCCGCCGCCAGCGGCCAGCCCCAGTCGATGTGGGTGCGTCCCGTGGCCCACTCGGCGCTGGCCAAGGCGCCCGACCAGGCCAGGCCAAACACCATCTGCCCGGTCAGGAAGGCCGCCCAGTCATCGCGCAGGCTGGCGGGTTCGCGGGTGCGCACCAGCATCCAGCTGTAGAACGACCACGCAATGGTGGCCAGCAGCATGAACAGATCGCCCGGCACCAGGCGCAGCGCCAGCAGCTGGCCCCACTCGCCCCGGCTGAGCACGGTGAGCACGCCCGCCATGGACAGGGATGCGCCGGCCAGCTGTCGGCGGGTGACGGCCGCGCCAAAAAACAGCGCGCCCACCGCCAGCATCCACACCGGCATGCTGGAGCCCACCAGCGTCACGTTGATGGGCGTGGAGGTCTGCAGCGCCAGGTATTGCAGTGCGTTGTACAGGCCCACGCCCAGCAGGCCCAGCACGGCAAAGCGTCGCCAGTGCGGCCACAGCGGGCTGCTCTTGCGCAGCACGCGGTGGGTGAGCGGCAGCAGCAGCGCCAGGGCCAGCACCCAGCGCAGAAAATTGAGGGTGATGGGCGGCACCAGGTCATGCACCAGGCGGCCCACCACGGCATTGCCGGCCCACAGCAGCGGCGCCGTCACCAGCAGCGCCACCGTGCCGGGCGTCAGTCTTTGAGTCATGGGCTGCACTGTAGCGGCGCATTGCCAGCAAGGCTTGCAGATTCATGGCAGGATGGCCACCGTTTGTTCCACCCGTCACACCCGTTATTCAGGAGCGTTTTGTCATGAGCCTTGCCGTCCAGATCCGCCAGCATGGTGGCCCCGAAGAACTTCACCTGGTGGACGTGGCCGTGGGTGAGCCCGGTCCGGGCGAGATCCGCATCCGCCACCACGCCATCGGCCTGAACTTCATCGACGTGTACCACCGCACGGGGCTGTATCCGCTCAGCATGCCCGCCACCATCGGCATGGAGGCGGCCGGTGTGGTCGAGGCCGTGGGTGAGGGTGTCATGCACCTCCAGGTGGGCGACCGCGCCGCCTATGCCAGCCAGCCGCCCGGCAGCTACTGCGAGGTGCGCGTGATGCCCGCCAAGTGCGTGTGCAAGCTGCCCGACGCCATCAGTTTCGAGACCGGCGCCGCCATGATGCTCAAGGGCCTCACGGCCCAGTACCTGCTGAAGAAAACGCGGCCCGTGGAGGGCCTGCAGCCTGGCGACCATGTGCTGTTCCATGCCGCCGCCGGCGGCGTGGGCCTGATCGCCTGCCAGTGGGCCAAGGTCCTGGGCCTGCAGCTCATCGCCACGGCCGGCACCGATGCCAAGTGCCAGCTGGCGCTGGCCAACGGCGCGGCCCATGCCATCAACTACGCCACCGAAGACTTTGCCGCGCGCGTGAAGGAGATCACCGGTGGCAAGGGCGTGAAGGTGGTGTACGACTCGGTGGGCAAGGACACCTGGGACAAATCCCTCGATTGCCTGCGCCCGTTCGGCCTGATGGCCAGCTTCGGCAACGCCTCGGGCCCCGTGGCGCCGTTTGCTCCGGGCGCGCTGGGCGCCAAGGGCTCGCTCTACGTCACACGCCAGACGCTGTTCAGCCACATCGCCACGCGCGAAAGCACGCAGGCCATGGCCGACGACCTGTTCGCCGTGGTGGCCAGCGGCCAGGTGAAGATCCACATCGACCAGCGTTACCCGCTGGCCGAGGTGCAGCAAGCGCACCGCGACCTGGAGGCACGCAAGACCACCGGCTCGACCATCCTCACGCTGTGACGCGGGCCCCGGCAGCATCTGCCGCCGGTTGGCTGGCCGAGGCCCGCACGGCCGCCCGCCAGCCGCCCGCGCAGGAGCGCCTGCCGCTGTGGGTGGCGGGGCAGGCCGTGGGCTCGGTGGCGGCGGGTTTCTTGGATGAAATCGAAATGCAGCGCTTGTCGGATAAGCGCTATCAGATACTGATTCAGGAGCAATCGGGGGTGCCGGTGTGGCACCTGGACGTGGCGCCCGACGCGGCCACGTCCGCGCTCAACCTGCTGGCGCAGGCCCTGCACGCCCAGGGCCGCTGCGGCCCCTGGCGCAACGAGCAGCTGGCCGTGTGCAACGCCCGGGGCGAGCGGCTGGGCACCGTGGAGCGCGGCGCCGTGCGCGTGCTGGGCATCGCCACGCGGGCCGTGCACCTGGTGGGACTGGCGCCCGATGGCCGCATGTGGGTGCAGCAGCGCGCGCGCACCAAGCCCAACAACCCGGGCATGTGGGACACGCTGATGGGCGGCATGGTCTCTGCCGACGACACGCTGGACCAGGCGCTGGCGCGCGAGACCTGGGAAGAAGCGGGTCTTGTGCTGCCCGCATTGCAGGCCGTGGGGCAGGGTGTGACGTGGGGCGGGCAGGTCGATTTCAGCCGGCCCAGCCGCGAGGGCGGTGGCGTGGGCTACATGGTCGAGCGCATCGACTGGTTTCGCTGCACCGTGCCCGAAGGCCTGGCACCCCGCAACCAGGATGGCGAGGTGGAGCGGTTCGAGCTGTGGCGCCCCGAGCAGGTGCGCGAGCGCATCGCGGCTGGCGATTTCACGCTGGAGGCCGCGCTGGTGCTGGGCGCCTGCTTCGGGTGGTGAGCCGAATCTGAATCAGGCGTGCGTCACCCAGTCGGCGTGCTCGCGCCCGTTCAGGTGCGGCAGGGTGTTGAAGGTCTGCAGCATCAGCCGCTTGGGCGACACGCTGAACTCCGTCACGGCGCTGTTGCGGATGCGCATGTTCAGCGCAATGGTCACCTCGGGTGCCGTGCCCAGCACCTCGCCCACCGCGGCCGCAATGGGGCCGCCACTGCTGACCAGCAGCACGTTGTGCCCAGCATGCTGGTGGCGCACATGGTCGAGCGCGGCGCGCACGCCGCCCGCAAACGCGTCCCAGCTGGGCATGCCCTGCGGGCTGATGACGCCGGCCATCCACTGTGCCAGCGCGTCGCACAGCAGGCGGAAATGCTGGCGGTACAACTCGGGCGTGTCGGGTTTGGGCAAGGGCTGGGGGTGGATGGCGCGGATGAGCGCCAGGCTGTCGTATTCGTTCAGGCCGGGCAGCTGCAGTGGCTCGGGGCGGACCTGCAGGCCCTCGGCAATGCCTTCGAGAGTTTGCGTGTGGCGCCGCAGCGTACCGGTGAGGATGGCGTCAAACGCCTGGCCCTGCGCGCGCCAGTGCTCGCCCAGCCGTACCGCCTGCTCGCGGCCCCGTGGGCTGAGCTGGTCGTAATCGTCGGCACCAAACGAGGCCTGGCCGTGGCGCACGAGGTAAAGGGTTCCCATGGCGCAGATTGTGGCTTTCGGGGGGCTGCGCCTTTGTCACTGGCGCGACCGCTGCTATGGAACCGCGAGCGACCTCACGCACCGGCTTTGGGCAATGGGCGCCCCCATTGCTGCCGCACAAGTTTTGATGAATGAAACTTTATTTGAGTGCTTTGACGGGATGAGCATGAAGACATAGATTGACGCCATATCAACAGTTTCACCGAAAGAAACTCCATGCCTTCCCCCGCACGCCCCAAGGCCGTCATCACCCATGAGCGCGGCAGCACCTCGTCGGTAGAGCGCGCCATGCGCGTGCTGCGCGTCATGTCCGAGGGCGGCGGCGTGCGCCTGACCGACATCGCAGCGGCTGCCGACCTGGACAAGGCCACGGCGCTGCGCCTGCTGGAGGTGATGGCGCGCGAAGGCTTTGTGGCGCGCGATGCGAAGAGCAAGCAGTTCACGCTGGGGCCTGAGCTGACGGTGCTGGGTGCGGCGGCGCTGCGCCGTTTCGACCCGCGCCCGCTGGCACGGCCCAGCCTGATGCGGCTGGCCGGTGTGTTCCAGGACAGCGTGGTGCTCTCGATGCGCAGCGGTGTGGAGTCGTTGTGCATTGATGTGGAAGAGGGCACCTATCCCATCCGCGCCAACTACCTCAATGTCGGCAGCCGCCGCCCGCTGGGCGTAGGGGCCGGCAGCCTGGCGCTGCTGGCCGCTTTGCCCGACGACGAGCGCGAGGCCGCGCTGGACACCCTGTGTGGCCAGCTGGAGCGCTACCCGCGCATCACCCCGGCGCTGCTGCGCGAGCGGGTAGCGCAGGCGCGCGAACGGGGCTGCGCCGTGTTGCTCGACGTGGTGGTCGAGCGCATGGGCGGCATTGGTGTCGCCATCCTCGATACCGAAGGCCGCCCGGTGGCGGCGCTGAGCATTGCGGCGCTGAACGAACGCATCCTCACCCGCGAGCCCGCGCTGGCGCAGGCGTTGCTGCACGAGGCCACGGTGTGCCAGGTGCGCTGGGCCGAGGCCACGCGCGCCGACCGACGACCCGCAACCACCCCCAAGGAGACACATTGATGAATGCAGCGTTACGTCCGGCGTATGTGCGCGGTGCCGGTGGCACATCGTTCGGGCGACACGAGGGGCGCAGTGCGCTCGACCTGATGGATGCCGCGGCCGCGCAGGCCATCGAGAGCGCCGGCCTTGCGCGCCATGAGATCGACGGCGTGCTCTGCGGCTATGCCACCACGCTACCGCACCTGATGCTGTCCACGCTGGTGTGCGAGCGGCTGGCGCTGCGCCCGCGCTACGCGCACGGCTTGCAGCTCGGTGGCGCTTCGGGCGCGGCCATGCTGATGGCAGCGCGCGAGCTGGTGCGTTCGGGTCGATGCCGCAACGTGCTTGTGCTGGGTGGGGAGAACCGGCTCAGCGGCCAGTCGCGCGACAGCTCCATCCAGACGCTGGCCCAGGTGGGTGACGCCGATTTCGAGGTGCCCAACGGAGCCTCCGTTCCCGCGTACTACGCGCTCATGGCCTCGGAGTACATGCAGCGCACGGGCGTCACATCGGCCGATCTGGCCGAGTTTGCCGTGCTCATGCGCGCCAACGCGGTGGGCCACCCCGACGCCCACCTGCGCACCCCGGTCACGCTGCAGGAGGTGCTGGCCTCCAAGCCGATTGCCTCGCCGCTGTCGCTGCTGGACTGCTGCCCGATCTCGGATGGCGCGATGGCGCTTGTGGTGTCGGCCGACCCTGCCGCGCAGGGCGCTGTGGCCATGGCGGGCGCGGGCCAGGCCCACCGGCACCAGCACCTCACGGCCATGGAGGATGTGATGCAGTGTGGTGCGGGCGAGGCGGCGCAGCAGGCCTTTGGGGAAGCCCGGCTGGGCCTGGGCGACGTGGACTACCTGGGGATCTACGACTCGTTCACGATCACGCTGGTGATGCTGCTCGAAGAGATCGGTTTCGCACCACGCGCCGGCGCTGCCCAGCGGGCGCGCGCGGGGGACTTCGCGCCCACCGGGCCGCTGCCCCTGAATACCCATGGCGGCCTGCTGTCGTTTGGCCACTGCGGAGTGGCAGGCGGCATGGCGCACACCGTCGAGGCCTGGCGCCAGATGACGGGCCAGGCGGGTGACCGCCAGCTCAAGCCCCCCCGCCGTGCATTCATCCATGCAGACGGCGGCGTGATGTCGTCCCATGTCAGCCTGATCTTGTCGCGCGAGGACTGAAGTGAAACGACAACCCCCTGAGACGCTTCGCGTCTTCCCCCTTCTCTCACGCTGCGCGTGGGAAGAGGGACGCAGCCCTCGCTGCGGGGCGGCCCTTGCTCGGCTGCCCTGGCTCGGGGCGCGCCGGTTTCATGCGCCATGCGTGGCGCGCAGCACTATGGATAACTGAGATGACCACCACTGCCTCCAACGACACGATCCCGCTGGCCGCCCCCTTTACCGACGGCCTGCGCGACGGCGTGCTGCGCTACCAGCAGTGCACGGCCTGCGGCGGCGCGCAGACGCTGGCGCGCTATGCCTGCCAGCACTGCGGCGAGCGCGGCACGCTGCACTGGCGCGACGCGCAAGGCAGCGCCACCGTGCGCGCCGTCACCGTGGTGGCGCGCGCGCCATCCGACGCTTTCCGCGTGCTCGCGCCCTACACGCTGGTCGTCGTGCAGCTCGCCGAGGGGCCGCGCCTCATGGGCCACGCGAGCCCCGGCGTGCGCATCGGCGACCAGGTACAGGCGGGCTTCTTCGCGCATGAGGGGCGCACGCTGGTGCGCTTTGCGCCCGCGCCCTAGCGTTTTTTGTGTCATTTCCTTTCATTCACCGGCATTCAAACGACACCACCCCAGGAGACAAGCCATGATGAACATCCCCCTTTCCCGCCTGACGTCCCGTCGCCACTGGATCGGCCTGGCCTGCGCCGCACTGTGTGCGGCGGGGGCGCCACTGGCCTTTGCGCAGGACTATCCGAACAAGCCTGTGAAGCTGGTCGTGCCCTACCCACCGGGGGGGCCCACGGACATCGTGGCGCGCGCCGTCGCACAAAAACTGCAGGAGCGCCTGGGCCAGCCGTTTGTCATCGACAACAAGCCCGGTGCAGGGGCCAACCTGGGCGCTGAAGCCGTGGCCCGCAGCGCACCGGATGGGTACACGCTGGTGGTGGCCACCACGGCGCACGCCATCAATCCCGCGCTGTTCGCCAAGCTCAACTACTCGCTGACCAAGGATTTCGCGCCGATCTCGCAGCTCACCGGCGGTCCGCTGGTGATTGTTGCCAGCCCGGCCCTGCCGGCCAACAACGTGGCCGAGCTCGTCGCGCTGGCCAAGAGCAAAAGTGGCGGGCTGAACTACGGCTCTTCAGGCAATGGCCAGTCCACCCACCTCTCGGCCGAGCTGTTCAGCGCCATGGCCGGGATCAAAATGAACCATGTCCCCTACAAGGGCAGCGCGCCCGCGCTCACCGACGTGATGGGCGGGCAGGTCGATCTGATGTTCGACACCATGCTGTCGTCCATGCCCCACGTGAAGGGGGGCAAGCTCAAGGCCCTGGCCGTGACGAGTGCCCAGCGTTCGCCCGTGGCGCCGGATCTGCCCACCGTGGCCGAGTCCGGCTTGCCGGGCTACGAGGCCATCGCCTGGAACGGTCTGCTCGCCCCCGCTGGTACCCCCAGGGAGGTGATTGCGCGGCTGAGTACCGAACTCAAGGCCGTGCTTGAAAGCCCCGACATCCGTCAGCGTTTTGATGCCCAGGGTTTTGGCGCGGCCTGGAGCGCGCCGGCGGCGTATGGCGCCTTCCTGCAGGCTGAAGTGGACAAATGGGCCAGGGTGGTGAAGACCTCCGGCGCAAAGATTGACTAACCCCCTGAGTCGCCTTCGGCGCCTTCCACCTCAAGGGGGACGCCGCCCGTGCGGCGGGGCGGCCCTTGCACGGCGGCCCTGGCGTGCGCCGCGCCAGGCGCAACGGTCGCACGCTATGAACCACTGAGAAACACACAACAGCCATGACTGATCTTCTTACCTCCGCCCTCAACCCGCGTTCGGTCGCCATCATTGGCGCTTCGGACAACATCCACAAGATCGGCGGGCGTCCCATCTACTACATGCAGCGCCACGGCTACCAGGGCGCGGTCTATCCCATCAACCCCGCGCGCGAGGAGATCCAGGGCCACAAAAGCTACGCCACGCTCGCCGACCTGCCCGAAGTGCCGGATCTCGCCCTGGTCGTGGTGGGTGGCGACAAAACCGTGGCGGCGGTGGAGGAGTGCGCCGCGCGCGGCGTGAAGGCCGCCGCGGTGATCGCCTCGGGCTTTGGCGAAACCGGCCCCGCCGGGCGCGAACTGCAGGACCACATGGTGGCCAAGGCCCGCGCTGCCGGCATGCGCCTGTATGGCCCCAACACGCAGGGCCTGGCCAACTTCGGCACGGGCGCCATCGCGGGCTTTTCCACCATGTTCATCGAGGTGCCGCCCATGGACGGCCCGGTGGGCGTGGTGAGCCAGAGCGGCGGCATGAGCTCCATGATCTACGGCCTGGTGCGCGGGCGCGGCCTGGGCGTGCGCCATGTGCATGCCACGGGCAACGAGGCCGACGTGACCGCCGCCGAGATGGCCTGGGCCGTGGCCCATGACCCCGACGTGAAGCTGCTGCTGCTGTACCTGGAGAGCATTGCCAACCCCGAGATGCTGGCCGCCACCGCCGCCTATGCGCGTGAGCGCGACCTTCCCATCGTCGCGGTGAAGGCGGGGCGATCGGCCAGCGGGCAGAAGGCAGCGTCGTCCCACACGGGCGCGCTGGCCAACGAGGACCGCACGGTGGATGCCTTTTTCAAGCACCACGGCATCTGGCGCGTGCGCGACCCGCATGAGCAGGCGCGCGCCGCACACGCCTACCTGAAGGGCTGGCGCCCCGAGGGCCGCCGCCTGGTCATCATCAGCAACTCCGGCGCCAGCTGCGTGATGGGCGCTGACGCGGCCGAAGACCTGGGCCTTCCCCTGGCGGAGCTGAGCACCGCCACCCAAGCCGACGTAGCCTCCAAGCTGCCGGGCTTTGCCACCGCCAGCAACCCCATCGACGTCACCGCCGCACTGCTGTCCAACAGCGGCCTGTTCGGCGACGTGCTGCCCGCCGTGGCGCAGGACCCGGCGGCCGACCTGTTCTTCCTGAACATTCCCGTGGCCGGTGCGGGCTACGACCTGGACCGCTTTGCCCGCGACGCTGCCGCCTTCGAGGCCGCCACAGGCAAGCCCGTGGCGGTGGCGGCGTGGCAAGAAAGCGTGGCCGCGCCCTTCCGCGCGCACGGGATCGCCACCTTCCCCAACGAAGGCGAGGCCATCGCCGTGCTGGCCCAGGTGGCCGGGCACACGGCACTGATGCGCCAGCCCCGCACAACCTGGCCCCAGCTGCCCGCGGTGCAGGTGCCGGCCGGCGCGCAGGGTTTTCTGAACGAGGTGGACAGCCTCGCCCTGCTGGCGCTCCACGGCGTGCCCACGGTGCCTATGCACCTGTGCCGCACCGCCGACGAGGCCCGCGCGGCGTTCGACGCCATCGGCGCACCCGCTGTGGTCAAGGCCTGCTCGGCCGAGGTGCCGCACAAGTCCGAGCACGGGCTGGTGGCCCTCAACGTGCAGACACGCGAACAGGCGGCCGAGCTGTTCGAGCGCTTCTGGTCCAAGATGGATGCCATGGGCGTGCAGCGCGATGGCGTGATCGTGGCGGCCACGCGCAAGGGCCAGCACGAATTCATGGTGGGCGCGCGCATCGACCCCGTCTTCGGCCCCGTGGTGGTGGTGGGCGACGGCGGCAAGTACGTGGAGGCGCTCAAGGACTGCGCCGTGCTGCTGCCGCCCTTCAGCCAGGACGAGGTGGTGCGCACGCTGCGCACGCTGCGCATTGCGCCGCTGCTCGATGGTGTGCGCGGCGAACCGCCGCTGGACGTGCAGGCGCTGGCGAACATCGCTGTGGCGGTCGGTACCGTGATTGCCGGCGCACGTGGCACCATCGCATCGGTTGACCTCAACCCCGTCATGGTGGGCGCTGTCGGTGACGGCGCCGTGGTCGTGGATGCCCTGGTGGAGTGCGCCGGGGCCGCCGCTCGTCCCTGATAAAAAATGTGAAGGAATTTGCCGCATGGACTTCACCCTTTCCCCGGAAATCCGCGCATTGCGCGACAAGACGCGCCAGTTCATCGCCGAGCAGGTCATTCCCCTCGAAAACGACGAACGCCAGTCGTCGCACGGCCCCAGCGAGGCGTTGCGCCGCGAGCTGGTAGCCCGCGCCCGCGTCGCCGGCCTGCTCACGCCCCATGCCTCGCGCGAGATGGGTGGGCTGGGCCTGAGCCATGTGGCCAAGGCTGCGGTGTTCGAGGAGGCGGGATATTCGTGGCTGGGCCCCACGGCACTCAATATCCATGCACCCGACGAAGGCAACATCCACCTCATGGAAGAAGTGGCCACCGCCGCGCACAAGGAGCGCTGGCTGCGCCCGCAGGTGGCCGGCCACATCCGCTCCTGCTTTGCCATGACGGAGCCCTCGCCAGGCGCGGGTGCTGACCCCTCCATGCTGGCCACCACGGCGGTACGCGATGGCAACGACTATGTTATCAACGGCCTCAAATGGTTCATCACGGGTGCCGAAGGTGCTGACTACGCCATCGTGATGGCGCGCATGGAAGACGGTTCGGCCACCATGTTCCTCACCGACATGGACCGCCCCGGCATCACGCTGGAGCGCAGCATGGATGCGATGGACGCGTGTTTCACCGGAGGCCACGGCGTGCTGCGCTTTGACAACCTGCGCATACCCGCCAGCGACGTGCTCGGGGAGATGGGCAAAGGGTTTCGTTACGCGCAGGTGCGCCTGGCCCCCGCACGCCTGACGCACTGCATGCGCTGGCTCGGCCAGGCACGCCGCGCTCATGATGCAGCGCTGGCCTACACCCGCAAGCGCCACGCCTTTGGCAAGCCGCTGGTCGAGCACGAAGGCGTGGGCTTCATGCTGGCCGACAACGACATGGACCTGCACACGGCCCGTCTGCACATCTGGCACACCGCGTGGCTGCTGGACCAGGGCGAAAAATGCAACTTCGAGTCGAGCCGCGCCAAGGTGGTGTGCTCCGAAGCGCAGTGGCGCGTGGTGGACCGCAGCGTGCAGATGCTGGGCGGCCAGGGGGTCACGTCCGATTCGCCGGTGATGCGCATCTTCACCGACATGCGGGCCTTTCGCATCTACGACGGCCCGAGCGAAGTGCACCGCTGGAGCATGGCGCGCAAGCTCGTGCACCTAGCAGAAAAGGCCGAAGCCGGGGGGCAGGCATGAGCGGCGCCATCGATCGCTTCCGGCTTGACGGCAGGGTGGTGTTGGTCACGGGTGCATCCAGCGGGCTGGGCACGCATTTCGCGCAGCTGCTGGCCTCGGTGGGCGCACGCGTGGCCGTGGCCGCACGCCGCGCGGACAAGCTGCAGACGGTGGTGGACGCCATCGTGCAGGCAGGCGGCCAGGCGCGGGCGCTGGCACTCGACGTGACCGACCCAGCCAGCGTGCGTGCCTGTTTCGATGCGCTGGCCAGCTGGGGCGCGCCCGACGTGGTCATCAACAACGCCGGTGTCACCGTTACCCGCCCGCTGCTGGAGCAGACCCCGGAAGATTTCGACCAGGTGCTGGACACCAACCTCAAGGGTTGCTGGCTGGTGGCCACCGAGGCCGCGCGCCGCATGGTGGCGGCCGGGCAGGGCGGCAGCATTGTGAATGTGGCTTCCATCCTGGGTGAACGGGTGGCCGGCGGGGTGGCTCCCTACGCGATATCGAAGGCCGGCGTGGTGCAGGCCACCAAGGCCATGGCGCTGGAGCTGGCGCGCCACCGCATCCGGGTGAATGCGCTGCTGCCGGGCTATGTGGTGACCGACCTCAACCGCGACTTCCTTACCAGCGAAGCCGGCGACAAGCTGCGCAGCCGCATTCCCAGCCGCCGCTTTGGCGAGCTGGGCGATCTCGATGGGCCGCTGCTGCTGCTGGCATCGGATGCCGGTGCTGCGATGTCGGGCGCGACCGTTGCGGTGGATGGCGCACATCTGGTGAGCTCGCTGTGAGCGCCGGCGCCGCATCCATGCCCCTCGGGCCGCTGACCGACTACCTGCGCGCTCAGGGTCTGGTCGGGGCTGAAGCGATCGAGGTGTCACCGCTGTCCGGCGGGCAATCGAACCCCACATTCCGCATCACGGCCGGTGACAACGCCTACGTGCTGCGCAAGAAGCCAGCCGGCCAACTCGCCCCGTCGGCCCATGCCATTGACCGCGAGTACCGCGTCATGCGGGCGCTGCAGGGCAGCGATGTGCCCGTGCCACGCATGCTGGCCTACTGCGAGAACGAGTCCATCGTCGGTACGCCGTTCTACCTGATGGATTTCCTGGAGGGCCGCGTCTTCATGGACCCGGCCCTGCCCGGCATGGACAAGGCCGAACGCGCCGCCGTCTACCGCGAGATGGGCCGCGTCATCGCCGCCCTGCACAGCGTGGACATTGCGGCCGTAGGCCTGGCCGACTACGGCCGCACGGGCCAGTACGTGCAGCGCCAGATCGACCGCTGGTCGCGCCAGTGCCGTGCGTTGCCGGTGCCGCTGGACCAGGCGATGCTCGACCTGATGGCGTGGCTGCCCGCGCACCTGCCCGAGGGCGACGAAACCACCCTGGTGCACGGCGACTACCGCATCGACAATCTGGTGTTCCACCCCACCGAGCCGCGCGTGATCGGCGTGCTGGACTGGGAGCTGTCCACGCTGGGCCATCCGCTGGCCGACCTGGCCTACCACTGCATGGCCTGGAACGTGCCGCCCGCGCTGTGGCGCGGCATGGGCGGGCTCGACTTCGCGGCGCTGGGCATTCCGAGCGAGGCGCAGTACCTGGCGGACTACCAGGCCGCCACCGGGCGCGATGCGCAGGGGCACTGGTCGTTCTACATGGCCTACAACCTGTTTCGCATGACCGCCATCCTCTACGGCATTGCGCAGCGCGCGGCCGATGGCAGCGCGGCCTCGGCCGACGCCGAGGAGACCGGGCGAAAGGCCGGGCCACTGGCACGGCTGGGCTGGGAGTGGGCGCAGCGGCACGGTGGATAGCCCTGCGCGCTTTCCGCTCGCGCCGGTCTGTGGTCCGGCGCAGCAGGGTTCATCATTCCGGCGTAATCCCGGCGGCGGTGATCAGGCTGCGCCATTTGCCGATCTCGCTGCGCGTGAATTCGTCCAGCTGGGCGCTCGTGCTGCCTTCGATGGTGAAGCCCAGGTCGGCGAACCGGGCGATGATGTCCTTGGATTGCGTGAACCGTACCACCTGCTGGTTCAGGGCCTGCACCTCCGGTGCGGGCGTGCCGGCGGGCGCATACATGGCGATCCAGTAGCTCAGGTCGAAATTGGCCATGCCGGGTGCGGTGGCCAGGCTGGCGACGCCTGGCAACAGGGGGTGCGCCTGCGCGGTCGTGACCCCCAGGGCCTTGAGCTTGCCGCTGCGCAGGTGTGGCAGTGCGGACTGGATATCCACAAACAGGCTCGATGTCTGTCCACCCATGACATCACTGAGCGCGGCCGGCCCGCTTTTGTAGGGAACATGGATCAGAGCCAGATTCGATTTGAGCGCCAGCGTGGCTCCACTGATGATGCCGGAGCTGTTGGCGCTGCCGTAGCTCACCTTGCCGGGATTGTTTCTGGCATAGCCTACGAATTCAGCGAGTGTGCTGAAGGGCGCATCCGCGCGCGTAGCCAGCACGAAGGCGCCTTTGCCCAGCAGTGAAACGGGCGCGAAATCCTTCTGCGGATCGTAGGGGATCGTCTTCATCAGGCTCAGGTTGGAGGCCTGGGTGGTGTTGGTGGTCACGAGCAGCGTGTAGCCATCGGCGCGGGCCTTTGCGACCGCATCGGCACCGATGGCACCATTGGCGCCCGCCCGGTTGTCCACCACGACCGGCTGCTTGAGCGCGTCGGCGATGTGCTGCCCGACCAGCCGCGCCAGCGTGTCAGGGGTATGGAAATGTGCGCAGTAAGCGCCTGGCTCTGTGGCCGCGAACGGAAAATGGGCGGCTGCTGCGTTCAGGCTGCCTGTCGCCGCTGGTGGTAGGCCAGCGGGTCCGGGCCCAGGATTGCGCCGAACCCTGGGTTGTCGGGCACGCACAGGGCGAATGCTTCGTAGCGCAGTGCGCCGATGGCCACGCCGTCAACCAGCAGCTGGGGGCCGAACCGCTGGCATCCCCATTGCAGGTCGGGCAGGGTCGAATGCAGCTGTGCGCAGGCCGCCGTGCCGATGGCCCCTTCCAGCATGGTGCCGCCAAAGATCGCGGGACCCTCCACGCTGGCAATGTGGGCGATCTGGGCCGTGCGCATCATGCCGCCGATGCAGGCGCAGATCGACGATGGTGCTTGCTATGGCCGTGATCTTCATGCCAGGGTCCGAGCCTGCGCAGCCGTGGGCAGCAGACGGCGCTGCTGCAGCTGGCCGAACCACTTGCGGAACATGTCCTCGGTGTCCATGCAGGCGTGGAAGCCCGCCTGGCGGATCTTCACCGAGCTCATGATCACCGGCGGCAAAGGACCTGTCTTGCCGTGGTTCATCTGGAAGTCCGCGTAGGTGGCGCCTTGGCCGATGAAGGCCGCCAGCTTGCGCGGCGCCGCCAGCCGGTATTTGTCCACGATACGCTCCCAGGCCTGTTGTTGCCCCGCCAGGGTGGCACCCAGCGATTGCGGTTCGGGCGCGCCCACCGCCATGCCCAGCGCATCGGCTATGGTGGGCCAGACGTTCTGCCACACGAAGACGTCGCCGTTTTCCAGGTTGAAGGTTTCGTTGCGCGCGTTGGGCGAGGTCGCGGCCCAGGCGCAGGCCTGGGCGATCAGGTCGGCGTCGATGGCCTGGTTGACCCGCGCGGGGCCGCCGGGGTAGGCCAGCGGCAGGCCTTGTTCATGGCGCAGCCAGGCATAGACGCCAATGGCCGGGATCGGGTTCATGTGGCTGCCCATGGCATCGCCGAACACGATGCGCGGCCGCAGGATGGTGAAGTGCCAGCCTGCCTTGGCCTGGCGCTCGCGCAGGAAGTCCTCCTGCAGCCAGTAGAAGTTCTCGTGCGCGTCGCGCGGCCAGCGCTCGCGCGCGGGCACGGCGATCTCGGGGTGGATGTGCACACCGTAGGCCTTGCCGCCCTGCATGATGGTCACATGGCGCAGCGGGCCGCCGGGGCGGTCCAGCGGTTCGACCACGTTGCGCAGCATCTGCAGGTTGGTATCCATTTGCTCCTGGTCGCGCCAGCCGCCGACGAGACCGCCGGGCTTTTCATAGACGGCGGCGTACACCACATGGGTGATGTCGTCGCGGCCCGCCAGCGCGGCGGCGCAGGCCGCGCTGTCCTGCAGGTCCAGCTGCAGGCTGTGCGCACCGGGGGGCGGCGTGATGGGCCGGCGCGCCACGCCGATCGCGCTCCAGCCGGGCAGGCTGGCGAAATGGCGCAGGCAGGCCTGGCCCACCACGCCCGTGGCGCCCACGATCAGGACGGTGCTCTGGGCTGTGCTCATTTCTTGACCATCGGGCACTTGGACTGCGACAGCGGCAGGAAGGCCTTGTCACCCGGCACCGTGGCCAGCAGCTTGTAGTAGTCCCAGGGGTACTTGGAATCGGCCTGCGACTTGACCTCGAACAGGTACATGTCGTGCACCATGCGACCGTCCTCGCGGATGCGGCCATTCTTGGCAAAGAAGTCGTTGATGGGCGTCGCCTTCATCTGCGCCATCACCTTGGCCGTGTCGTCGGTCTTGGCGGCCTGCACGGCCTTGAGGTAGTGCATGGTGGATGAATAGGCGCCCGCCTGGCTCATGTTGGGCATCTTCTTCATCTTCTCGAAATAGCGCTTGGACCAGGCGCGTGTCTCGGGGTTCATGTCCCAGTAGAAGGCCTCGGTGAGCATCAGGCCGCCCGCCGTGCGCAGGCCGATGGCGTGGATGTCGTTGATGTACATCAGCAGCCCGGCCAGGGTTTGCTTGCTCTTGCCCTGGGTCAGGCCGAACTCGCGCGCGGCCTTGATGGTGTTCACGGTGTCGCCGCCGGAGTTGGCCAGGCCGATGACCTGGGCCTTGCTGTTTTGCGCACTCAGCAGGAACGAGGCGAAGTCGGTCGCAGCGATCGGGTGCCGGGCCGCGCCCAGCACCTTGCCGCCCTGGGCCGTGACCACGGCGCTGGCCTGGTCCTGCAGGCTGTGGCCGAAGGCGTAGTCGGCGGTGATGAAGAACCACTCCTTGCCGCCGCGCTGCGTGATGGCGCTGGCCGTCACGTTGGCCAGGGCGTAGGTGTCATAGACATAGTGCACGGTGCTGGGCATGCACAGGTCGCCCGTGAGGCGGTCGGTGCCGGGACCGTTGAAGACGATGACCTTCTGCTTTTGCTTGGCCACTTCGAGCACGGCCAGCGCCGGGGCGGAGACGGCCACGTCCATGATGGCATCCACCTTGCCGGTGTCGAACCATTCGCGCGCCTTGCTGGCGGCGATGTCGGCCTTGTTCTGGTGGTCCACCACCAGCAGCTCGATCTTCTTGCCCAGCACCTGGCCGCCGAAGTCGTCGATGGCCATCTGGATAGCGGCGGCGCTGCCCGGGCCGGTGATGTCGGCAAAGGGGCCACCCAGGTCCGTGAGGATGCCCAGGCGCACGACGTCGTCGGAAATCTTCACCTCTTGCGCGGTGGCCGCAGTGGTGGCGGCCAGCAGCGCCAGGCTGGCGCAAAGCGCACGGCATGCGGTGGGCAGGGGGTTGCGGGTGGGGTGGCGGTTCATGCTTGTCTCCTGGGGTTGTGTGGGGCTAACGGAAATCAGAGGGTGGCGATGGGCGTGACGGGCGAGCCCACGGCACCGGGAAGGCGCAGGGGCGGCGCGGTGAGCAGAAAGCGGGTGCGCCCCCGGGCGTGCAGTGCTTCGGCGAGCTCGTCGAGGTACCACAGCTCACCCAGCGGCAGCCCGAGCTTGAACAGGCAGTGCTCGTGCAGCGGCAGCACGGGGTAGGGTGCGCCGTCCGGGGGCACGCGTGTGGGCGGGTGGCGCTCCACGGCGTAGTTGTCGGCCACCAGGGCCGCGATGCCGCTGTCGGTGATCCATTGCAGCAGCTGCTGGTCGCCGCCATCCAGGGCGGCGCAGCTGTGGTGCAGTCGCTCGGCGTCGGGCTGGCCCTGCATGGACAGCACCAGCCCCGCAAAGCCGGTGCGCAGCAGCAGCATGTCGCCGGGCTCCACCGTGGCGCCGCACTGTGCCATGGCGTGCATGAGCTGCTCGTAGCCGATGTCCTGGAACTCGGTGCCGCAGACCCGTGCCAGGTCCACCAGCACGGCACGCCCTTGCATGCCTTTTTTCGCCAGGTTCTCCACGCCCAGGGCGCGCGCCACGCTGGTGTCGGCGGGGCGGCCGGCGCAGCAGATCGGGCGATAGGGGCCGGGCTTGCCCTGGGCGTCGCGTTCGGGCAGGCCATGGTCCACCGGCCCCAGCACATGCTCGTGGCCCCGGTAGCCGTTGTAGTAGGTGGTGCGCAACTGGCCGTCGCCCTCGGCATCGAACAGCGAGCCCACATGGGCCAGCGAATCCCACTGCGTGGAGTACTGCAGCGACAGCAGCACCTGGTCGTCGCTGATCACGTCGGTGGCGCCGGCAAGCACATGGCCCAGCGGGAAGTTGAGGTAGGGCCGGTCGCCATTGCGTGTGGGCGACAGGCGCGGAGGATGGCGCCGCGCATTGAGCGCGTTGCCGCCGGGCAGGTCCAGCGGCAGCGAGAGGCAATAGCTGAGCCCCTCGCGCACTTCCAGCGCGCCCTTGCGCACCTGCTCAGGCCCGATCAGGTTGGCGCGCCCCAGTTGGTCATCGGGCCCGAAATCGCCCCAGTTCGAACCGGGGGGGCGTTGTTTCCATCGCATGCTGTTGTCTCCTGCCGCTGGTGACTGCGGATGTGGAGACTATGGTGTTGGGCGTGGCGGCGCACGTCAAACCCATAGATAAAAATTTCATGGAATGAAATCGAAGATGGGGTTAACCCTTCCGTCTGGCATGGGAATTGGCACCGACTGGGGATGGAGAGAGCTATCTCAGTCGGATCATGTTTCGGTAGGCAAAACCGATGAAGTGCCGTTTGGGCGCGCCGCGAGCGTCTGCACGGGCAGGGCTCAGGAGGTGGCGGCGGGGCGCGGGAGTGACCGTGGTGGAGGGGCTGCTACAGCAGCACCTCGCCGCGCACACAGGTCACCGTGCTGCCACCCACCCAGATGTCGCTGCCTTCCTGTGCGACGTGCACGCGCCCGGCACGGCCCAGCGCGGTGCCCTGGCTGGCCACATAGTGTGTGGGCGCCAGGCCCGCGCCGATGAGCCATTGCGCCAGCGCGGCATTCAGGCTGCCCGTGACAGGGTCTTCGCTCAGGCCGTTGCTGCCAGGGAAGAAGGCGCGCACTTCGAAGGCAATGCCCTGTTCATCGCTGCTGCCCACCACGCCGACCTTGCCACGCGGTGCGGATGCTCCACCTTCTGCGCTTGGCCCGACCACGCCCACGTCGAGCCCGGCCAGGATGGCGCCGTCGGGCTTCAGCGCCAGCACCTGCGCGGCCGAGCGCAGCATCACGCCGCGCCAGTTCGGGCCGTTGTCGCACCAGGCGTGGTGCAGGATGTCGCTGCGCGCCACGCCCAGGCCCTGGGCGATGCGGGCCACGTCGGCTTCGTCGAGCGGGCCGCTGCGGACCAGGGGCGGCGCGGCAAAGGCCAGGCGATCGCCGTCCTGGCGCAGCGCCACCAGGCCCACGCCGCATTCCTGCACCACCCGGCCCGCCGTGTGGGGCTGGCCGCCGGCTTCGAGCCAGGCATGGCAGCTGCCCAGCGTGGGGTGGCCCGCAAACGGCAGCTCGCGGCCGGGGCTGAAGATGCGCACGCGGTAGTCCGCCCCGGCCGCGCGGCCTTCGGGCGTGGGCGGCAGAAGAAAGGTGGCTTCGGACAGGTGGGTCCAGTCGGTGAACTGCTGCATGGCCTCGGTGGTGAGGCCTTCGCCGTCCAGCACCACGGCCAGCGGGTTGCCCAGGTAGGGCTGGGCGGTGAACACATCCACCTGCCGGAAGGGGCGCTGGCGCATGGTTTCAGCCCTTTGCCTGGTGGGCGCGGATGGCTGCCGCCAGCGCGGCAATGGCGGTGCGGATCTCGTCGCTGCTGGCGGTCACATACGACAGGCGCAGCGTGCGCGTGTCGGGGTGTTCGGCATAAAACGGTGCGCCGGGCACAAAGGCCACGTTGCGCTCCACAGCATCGGCCAGCAGTGCCTGCGCGTTCACGCCCTCGGGCAGGCGTACCCACAGGAACATGCCGCCCGCCGGGCGTGTCCATTGCACGCCGAGGCCGGCCATCTCATGCTCCAGTGCGGCCAGCATGGTGTCGCGCTGCTGCTGGTAGAGGGCACGGATGGTGGGCACATGGCGATCGAGGAAGCCGTTCTTGATCACCTCGGCCACCACACGCTGGTTGAAGCCGGGCGTGTGCAGGTCGGCAGCCTGCTTGGCCTGCAGCAGCTTGGGGTAGATGGCCTTGGGCGCCACCAGAAAGCCCAGGCGCAGGCCCGGGGCCAGCACCTTGGAGAACGAGCCCATGTAGATGCAGCCGTCGGGGTTGCGCGCGGTCAGGGGTGCGGGCGGGGCCTCGCCGAACCACAGGTCGCCGTAGGGGTTGTCCTCGATGAGTGGAATGCCCAGCGCGGCTGCCTTGGCCACCAGCGCGGCACGGCGTGCCTCGGTCATGGTGCGGCCTGTGGGGTTCTGGAAGTTGGGCAGCACATAGGCCAGGCGGGCCTTGTCGGTGCCGGTGCCGGCCTTGGCGGCAAAGTCTTCCACCAGGATGCCGTCGTCGTCGCTGGCCACGCTCACGGCGATGGGTTCCTGCGGCGCGAAGGCCTGCAGCGCACCCAGATAGGTGGGTGTTTCCACCAGCATGCGGCTGTTCTTGTCGAGGAACACCTTGCCGATCAGATCGAGCGCCTGTTGCGAACCGGTGGTGATGAGCACCTGGTCGGGGTCCACCGCCCAGGGCAGCATGTCGGCCACGGCCTGGCGCAGGGGGGCGTAGCCCTCGCTGGTGGCGTATTGCAGGGCGGCGGCGCCGTCGCGTGCCATCACGGTGTTGCAGGCCGCGGTGAACTCCTGCAGGGGAAAGGTCTTGGGTGAGGGCAGGCCGCCGGCCAGGCTGATGATGCCGGGCTTGTCGGTGAGCTTGAGGATCTCGCGGATCGCGGAGGGGTTCATCTTGGCGGCGCGTGCGGCCAGGGTCCAGTTCGTCATGCAGTCATCTCCAGTGGCGCCCGCCAGGGGCGCTTGTCATCCATAAAAAAGCCGTTGTGCGGCGGGGTACCGGCCTGCGGGTGGGCCGATGGGCACGCACTGTAACCTGCCCTGCGGCCGCAATGCCCGGAGGTGTCGCCATCGTCATGCCGAGGCGGGCCGTGGCCGCACCGGCATGCGCCGGCCCAGCAGCACGGTGGCCATCACGGCCAGGCCAAAGCCCACGCTCACGGCATCAAGGCGCTCGCCCAGCAGGGGCACGGCAAACAGCATGCCCAGAAAAGGCTGCACCAGTTGCACCTGGCTCACGCGCACCGTGCCACCCAGCGCCAGGCCCCGGTACCAGGCAAAAAAGCCCAGCCACATCGAAAACACCGACACATAGGCAAAGCCGCCCCAGGCCAGCGCTGGCATGGGCGTTGCGGGCAGCGACAGCGCCGCCAGCGGCACCGTGGCGGGCAGCGAGATCACCAGCGCCCAGCAGATCACGAACTCGGCCCGCATGTCCTGCGACAGCCGTGCACCAAAGCCGTAGCCCACGGCCGCGCACAGCATGGCGCCCAGCAGCAGCAGGTCGGCCGGGTGCAGCGAAAGCCCGGCGCCGCCCGAACGCAGCACGGCAAAAGCCACGACCAGGCCGGTGCCCAGCAGCGCGCAGGCCCAGAACGCCGGCGACGGGCGCTGGCGGTGCAGCAGCGCGCCCACGGCGGCGGTGGCCAGCGGCAGCACCCCCACGATCACGCTGGCATGCACGGCACTGACATGGCGCATGGCCATGGACGTGAGCAGCGGAAATCCGAACACCACGCCCAGCGCCGTCAGCACCAGCGGCCCCCGCTCGGTGCGTTGCGGCAGGGGTGCGCGCAGGGCCAGCAGCAGGGCGCCCGACAGCAGCCCGGCCACGGCCGCGCGCCCCATGGCGATGAACAGGCCCGACATCAGCGGGGCCTCGGGCGTGCCCACGGCCAGGCGCGTCATGGGCAGGGTCAGGGCAAAGATCGTGACGCCCAGCAGGCCCAGGGCCAGCCCGCGGGCCTCGGAGGCATTGTGCGGATGGGGCACTGGCGCGGTCGATGGCGTTGCAACGTCCGGGCTGGCAACGGATGCGGACACGGGCGTGCTCATGCGCGCACCATCCAGGCCGCCGTCACCACCAGCACCAGCGCCATGGCACGGTTGAACCACAGCAGGCGCCGGCCGCGCGCCAGCCAGTGGCGCAGCAGCGCGCCCACGGCGGCATACACCAGGTTGCTGGACAGCGCATACAGCGCCATCACCGGCAGCACCACGGCCAGGCGTTGCAGGCTGTCTTCGTGCCCGACGATCCAGCCCGCCACGATGGTCAGCGACAGCAGCCAGGCCTTGATGTTCACGAACTGCAGCGCCGCACCCTGCCAGAAACCTACGTCCATGCGGGCCGCATCGGCCTCGCCCAGCCGGGCGCTCTGGCTGAGCTTCCAGGCCAGCCACACCAGGTAGGCAATGCCCACGGCCTTGATGCCCCAGCGCAGCGCCGGCACCGCCACCACGGCGGCCCCCAGGCCGCCCGCGCACAGCAGCAGCAGGGCGCTCCAGCCCACGGGCACGGCGCAGACAAAGCGCATGGCATGGCGCAGCCCCCGGTTGGCCGCCAGCGCGGTGGACAGCGTGGTGTTGGGGCCGGGGCTGAAGCTCATGGCGGTGGCCAGTGCCAGCAGGGCAGTGAATTCAACAGGTGGCATGGCGTTGCAAGGAGGAGATCGGACTGTTACTGTAGAAGCACTGGCAATACAGTACCAATACAGATTGGTCGACAATGGCACGATCTGTAATGGCGATTGTGTCAGCACAGTTGGCATTTCTGCACGAGGCACCGCATGTTGACCCGTTCCAGCAACCACACCCTGACCGAGCAGCTGGCCGAGCGCTTTGCCGAGCGCATCCGCTCGCGGCTGCTGCCCGCGGGCACGCGCCTGCCGTCAGTGCGCGAATGCGCGCGTCAGCAGGGCGTGAGCCCCTACACCGTGGTGGCGGCCTACGACCAGCTGCAGGCCCAGGGCCTGGTGGAGGCGCGCAACCAGCGCGGTTTCTATGTGCGTGATTTTGTGCAGAATGGGGCTGTAGCGCGGGAAGGAAAAGCGCTTTCAGCCATACAGAATGCAGCCGTCGTGGTGCCGGATGGACGCCGGGATTGCGGGCCTTTGCCCTCGGGTTCGCGCATCAACGCCACGGCGCTGATCCGGGGCATGTTCCACCAGGCCTCCTCTCACCCGCAGCCGGGTTCCGGCGTGTTTCCTGCGCAATGGCTGGAGACGGGCTTCATGGCGGCGGCGGTACGCAAGGTGACGGCAAGCCGGACGCTGCAGGAGGGCTCGCTCCAGTATGGCGACCCCATGGGCGACCCCGGCCTGCGCCAGGTGCTGGCGCGCAAGCTGGCCGGCCTGGACATTCCCGCGCCGGCCGGGCAGATCATCACCACGGTAGGGGCCACGCACGCGCTCGACATTGTCAGCCGCACCCTGCTGCGCCCGGGCGACCCGGTGATGGTGGAGGAGCCCGGCTGGTCGGTGGAGTTCGCGCGGCTCGATGCCCTGGGCATGCGCATCCTGCCGGTGCCGCGCCGCGCCGACGGGCCCGACCTCTCTGTGATGGCGCGCTATTGCGAAGCCCACGCGCCCAAGCTGTTCGTGAGCGTGAGTGTGTTCCACAACCCCACGGGCTATTGCCTGTCGCCCGGCAGCGCCCACCAGGTGCTGCAACTGGCGCAGCGGCACAACTTCCACATTGTGGAGGACGACACCTACAGCCACATCGCGCCCGCGCACGCGACGCGGCTCACGGTGCTCGACGGCCTGCGGCGCACCATCTATGTGAGCGGCTTCGCCAAGATCCTGGCGCCCAACTGGCGCGTGGGTTACCTGGCGGCGCCACCCGATCTGGTGGAGCGGCTGCTCGACACCAAGCTGCTGTCCACCCTGACCACGCCGTCCATCCTGGAGAAGGCGCTGGCCCTGTGCATCGACCAGGGCCAGCTGCGCCGCCACGCCGAGCGCATGCGCCTGCGCCTGGCCCAGGCGCGCACGCGCAGCGTGCAGCTGGCGCTGGAGGCCGGGTGCAGCTTTGCGGCCGAGCCGGCGGGGCTGTTTGGCTGGGTGGAGACGGGCGTGGATACCGACATGCTGGCCCAGCGCATGCTGGACGAGGGCTACCTGCTGGCGCCCGGGGCCTTGTTCCATGCCAGCCGACAGCCCTGTACGCTGATGCGCATCAACTTCACCACCACGCAGGATGCCGCCTTCTGGCGCGTGTTCCAGCGGGTGGTAGCGCAGAGCCGGTAGCCACGTTGCGCTGCAACGGGCAGCGCAGGTTCAGGCGGCTGCGCGTTCCACTACGAGGTCGGACAGCACCCGCAGCAGCGCGCGCTTGGCTTCTTCCAGGTCCGTCTGGTGGGTTTTGTACCGTTTGCGGATGGCGCTGGCGTCGTTGGACTCCAGGGCGCGGGCCTGGGACACAGGGGCCGGTGTCCAGCGCGTTGGCATCGTCGATGCGTTCGGACAGCGGGACGCGGCGCTGGATGGTGCCAGGGGTTCGCATGGCATCGTCCAGTTGCAGCAGTAGCCCGCACGGGTAGATCTTGCGGCGCAGGTTGTTTTCCATGCGGGCATCGAGCAGGTGCGTCATGCGCTGTGCCCGCCTCACCATGGCTTCGCGCACGGGTCGCAGGTTCAGGTGGCTCCTTTAGAGGCCCTGGCCCACGGTACAGCGGACGAGGTCCTGCCCTTGAACCAACGCGATTGCGCGGGATCGCCACGCCCGTTCTCACCATCGGATCTGATCGGTTGCCGCAAGGCTCGGAGGGCGCCTTGCGTTGATCGGCCGTTCGTCAGGCAGAAAGTGCCGACCAGCGCTCCAAGGCTGCCATCAATTCTTCTTCGATCTCGCCTTCGCGCGCATGCAGGGTTGCCGCACGGGCTGGATCCTTGCTGTAGAGCTGTCCGTCGGACAGCTCCTGTTGCAGGGCTTTCTGCTCGGTCTCCAGCTCGGCAATCCGTTCAGGCAACTGGTCCAGCTCACGTTGCTCTTTGTAGCTCAGTTTCTTTTTTGGGAGTTGTTCCGGCTTGTCTGGTAGGCGCTGGGGGGGATTTTTCTCTGAAATATCTGTTGCCCCCGAACGTGCCTGAGGCGCAGCGGCGGCCAGTGCCCGGCTGCGCTTGGACTGGACCAGCCAGTCTTGCACGCCGCCCTCATACTCCCGCCACCGTCCGTCGCCTTCGAATGCGATGGTGCTGGTCACCACGTTATCGAGGAAAGTCCGATCGTGGCTGACCAGAAACACGGTGCCATCGTAGGACTCCAGCAGTTCTTCCAGCAAATCCAGGGTGTCGATGTCCAGATCGTTGGTGGGTTCGTCCAGCACCAGCACATTGGCGGGGCGGGCGAACAGGCGCGCCAGCAAAAGCCGGTTGCGCTCGCCTCCGGACAGGGACCGCACGGGGGAGTGCGCGCGCGCGGGCGAAAACAGGAAATCGCTCAGGTAGCTCTTGACATGCTTGCGCTGCCCGCCGATCTCAATCCATTCGCTGCCTGGACTGATGAAATCCTCCAGCGTGGCATCGAGGTTGATGGCATGGCGCATCTGGTCGAAATAGGCGACCTGCAGGTTGGCTCCCTGGCGGATCGTTCCCGCGTCAGGCTGGAGCTCGCCCAGGATCAGCTTGAGCAGGGTGGTTTTGCCCGCACCATTCGGGCCAATCAGGCCCACCTTGTCGCCGCGGAGAATGGTGGCGCTGAAGTTGCGCACGATGGTCTTGTCGCCGAATGCCTTGCTGACCCCGTTCAGCTCGGCCACGATTTTGCCTTGGTAGCCGTTTTGCGAACCGGTGGCCACATCCATCTTCACGCTTCCCACTACATCCCGCCGTGCCTCGCGGCGCGCGCGCAGGTGCTCCAGCCGTGTGATGCGGCTTTGGCTGCGTGTGCGCCGCGCCTCCACGCCCTTGCGAATCCATATTTCTTCCTGGGCCAGCAACTTGTCTGCCTTGGCGGCGATCACTGCTTCCTGTGCCAGTTGCTCTTCCTTCTGGACGAGGTATTGCGCGAAGTTGCCTGGGTAGGAGCGCAACTGGCCCCGGTCGAGTTCCACAATCCGCGTGGCGACCCTGTCCAGAAAGGCTCGGTCGTGGGTGATGGTGACAACGCTGCCCGGGAAATCGAGCAACAGCTCTTCGAGCCACTCGATGGAGTCCAGATCAAGGTGGTTGGTGGGCTCATCAAGCAGCAGCACGTCAGGCCGCGCCACCAGTGCCTGGGCCAAGGCGACGCGCTTCTTGGTGCCGCCCGAGAGTGTGCCAACTCTGGCATCCGGGTCCAGGTGCAGGCGCTGCAGCGTCTCCTCAACCCGCTGTTCCCAGTTCCAGGCATCGTAAGCCTCAATCACGGATTGCAGTGCGTCGAGGTCGAGGCCTTCTGCTCCGGAAAGATACTGGTCCCGGATCGCAATGACATGCTGCAAACCTTCCGATGCCGCTTTGAAAATGGTGGCTTCCGGGTCCAGTGCGGGTTCTTGTGCAACGTAGGCGATGCGCACGCCTTGCTGTACCTGCAGGGTGCCATCGTCCGGTTTGGCCAATCCGCCAAGAATCTTGAGCAGGGACGACTTGCCAGCTCCGTTGCGCCCGATCAAACCAATGCGCTCTGCGGTTTCCAGGGAGAAGCCAGCGTGGTCCAGCAATGCAACATGCCCAAATGCGAGTTGGGCGTCCAGAAGGGTGATAAGTGCCATAGTGGCGCTGATTATCGGGGTCATCCGTTTCTGTCCTAGGGCGATTGGACTCCTCCGGTCCAGGACAGAATGGTGCAGCTCGCTGGAGTCCTGTCTTTTTCTTGGCTTTCCCGTGCTACAATCTATGGCTTCGCTGCCTTGAGCCCTCCTCTTTGGTAGGTTGTAGGCGGCGGAGGAAAAAAAGAAGATGGTTTTGGGTTGGTCTGGGTAAAAACCCGGTATATAATTCAAGGCTTCGCTCGGTGGGTCTGGTTGCTGTGAGTGGCTGGGATCTGGAGAGTGAAAATTTTCGAAAGTTTGACGGTTCTTCAAAAACTGTGCTAGAATTTAAGGCTTCGCTGATCGCAGCGGGTTGAAGATGATGAGGCGGCTTAGGCGCTTTGTGATCTGGTTCATTAAAAACATACAGCCGATAAGCGTGGGCGTTTGATGGCGAGTGCCAAGTTCTTTGGAACTAGTGCTTAGCACTACAAACGCTCATGAGAGAGAAGTGAAGTTCACTTCAATTCTT